>JBAPWU010000640.1:0-5471 GCA_049283855.1 Kineosporiaceae bacterium | reverse complement strand
GTGAGCCCGCCACCGGTACCCGCCGCCCCGACCGCGGCGCTGTCGACGCCGTTGCGGCCGGTCTCGCTGCCACCCGCCCCGGCTCCGACGAGCTCGGACCGGCCGATGGGTTCCGGCATCGCTGCCTCGAGCGCGGCCGCTGCCCGGGCACCGGTCGCTCCGCCGACCGGGGTGGCGATGACATCGATCAGGCGCAGGCCTTGGTTGGCCAGGCCGCCCCACTTGGCGAGGAACGCCGATTCGTTGGCGTCGGCCCACAGGTAGTACCCGTCGGTCCCGCTGCGCCAGATGCCGGCCCACAACCCGTCGTAGTGCTGAATGCCCACGAGCCGCAGGCCTTGAGCGGCAAGCTCGTTCCATTTCGCCAGGAAGTGCGGCCAGTCGGCATTGATCCACAGGTAGTACCCGTCGGTCCCGGAACGCCAGACGCCGGCCCAGCGCCGCTGACCGTTCACCGTGCTGACGTCGATGTCGACCAAGCGGAGACCCTGCGCCGCCAGCTCCGTGAACTTCGCCAGGAAGTGCGCGTCGTCGGCGTCCACCCAGAGGTAGTAGCCGTCGTTCCCCGAGCGGAACGCGCCGGCGTACAGGCCGTTGTACGTCGTCAGGCTGACCAGCCGGAAGCCCTGTGCGGACAGCTGGCTCCACTTCGCCAGGAAGCCTGCCTGGTTGGCGTCGTACCAGAGCCAGTACCCGTCGGTGCCGTCCTCCCAGATACCTGACCAGAGCTGCTGCCCGCCGACGATCGAGACGTCGATGTCGGTCAGCCGCATGTTCTGGGCCGCGAGTTCCTGCCACTTTGCGACGAACTCGCCCTGCGGTGCGTGGACCCACAAGTAGTACGGGCGGCTGCCGCTCCGCCAGACGCCCGACCAGGCGACGTCGCCGAGCGGCCAGGGGTCGTCGAAGTTCGGGCCGGGTAGCGAGGAGCCGGTGTGCGACGGGAACCGGACGTCGAGCAGACGCTTGAACAGTGGGAAAGGATCGTGCGGGTCGCCGGTGAGGTTGCCGTAGACGGCCGTCAGGGTGGATCCGGCCGCGGCGACGATCTGGTTGATCCCGTAGCCGAGCTGGTGGAACAGGTAGTAGATGAAGAGCGTCGTGCACCCGTTGACGGCGTTGTAGCCGAAATCGTCCGGCGCGTTGTTGACGTAGTCCGACCGCGGGCTGTTCAGCCACAACCGAGCCACGGCGTAGTCGGCGTCGATCCCGAGCCCCAGCAAGCCGTTGATCGCCAGGAACTGCCCGCTGAGGAACCGGGACAGGCCCTCGCCCTTGCTGCCCTCGTTGCTGCCCTGGAACCACCCTCGGTTCTGGGTCATCATGAAGATTTCCGACACCTCGGCGACCAGCAGGTACCGCAGGTAGGCGGCATTGCTGCTGTAACCAGCGCCCTGCGCCTTGAGCTGGATGGTCGACGACATCGAGGTCCCGCTCCAGCTGGCGCCGTTGCTCTGGGTGGTCACCTGGACGCTCATCCCGGTGACCGTGAGCCCGCCGCCGAACCACCCGGACATGAGGTTGTAGTCGCTCTCGCACGCGGCGATCACCGCGTTCGTGCGAGCGGGTTCCACTCCTCCTGGCCCGCCGAGGGCCTCGTCGTAGGAGAAGCGGTAGTGCGTGGTGACTCCGGCGTTGGTGAGTCCGGTCGTGATGAAGGCCATGACGTGTCCTGCGATTCTGCTGTGTCGGTGGATGACGCGCCCGTGACCAGAAGGAGCAGTCCGCGCCCGCACTTGATACAGCCGATCAGATACAGCCGATCAGGCGCCCTCGTCACCGGTGACATCGCGAGCCTCTTCGAAGGTCCTGCAGACGGACTCGCTTCCCGAATGAATCCCATGGGAGGAGACCTGACAGCGGCTACTACCCACCCCGGGTTTCGTTGTGCGGGTGTGGCTCACTCATGGTCTGCGCTCTGCCGGGCACCGTAGGTGAGGCGTGGCTCGAGAGCGGACTGCCCAGCGCGAAGTAGCGTTGCCGTCCTCGCCGACCAACGCAAGAGGGTCGAGACGACGGGGAGCAACGAATGGGCCGGATGATCATTGCGGTGCATCCGCGCAAGGCCTCGGTCGCCTCCTGCATCCACCACAGGCGGCACAGAACTCGTACCGATTCAGGGGCTGGGTTCGGCTATCTTGGCCGGGCACTCGCTGCCGGACGGAGATGGTGCCGATGTCCACCGACGACAACAAGAGGGTCGTGGCAGAGTTCGTCCGACGATGCCAGGACCAGCACGACCTTGCCTTCGCCGATGAAGTGTTCCACCCGCGGTTTGTGAACCATTACCGTCCCGAAGGCCGGACCATTCCGAGTACGGAGCGACCCGCGAGCGGATTCCAGGTGTTCTACGGCGCGCTACTGCGCGGGTTCCCGGACGCGACGATGGAGATCAACGAGCAGGTCGCCGAGCGCGACCTGGTCACCACGCGAAAGACATTGCGGGGCACGCATCTGGGCGAGCTCTGGGAACTGGCGCCGACCGGGAACCGTGTCGAGTTCGAGTTCATCGACATCTTCCGGGTGGCCGACGGCAAGCTCATCGAGCACTGGACGTCGATGGACCTCGGCGCCTTGAGGAGTCAGATGCACACTCGGAGGTAAGGGATGCCTCGGATCCTCGGTCACCCAGCGCCGACACGCCGCAGCCTGTTCCCACACGCGCGCTCGCTGTGCGGCGGATCCGGACGCTTGCACCGCGGAGTCAGTTGCCCATTCCCATCACCGTCCGCACTTCGGCGAGGGTGCGCTCGGCGACAGCGTTGGCGCGCTCGTTGCCGGCCTGGAGGATGCCGACCAGTGTTTGGGGGTCGTTCATGAGTTCGGTGCGGCGGACGCGCAAGGGGTGCAGCCCGTCGTTGACGGCATCGATGACCAGAGCCTTCAGCGCACTGGCGCCACGGTCGCCGAGGTGGTCAGCGATCACGACGGGATCCTCCCCGGTGAACGCCGCGGCGATCATCAAGAGGTTGGCGACCTCGGGCCTGTTCTCGGGGTCATAGGCGATGACTCGGTCGCTGTCGGTGCGCGCCGCGCGGATCGCGGCGGCGGTCTCGTCCGCACCGGCTCGCAACTCGAGGGCGTTGCCGCGGCTCTTGGACATCTTCGCCCCGTCGAGCCCCAGGATCAGCGGCGTGGCCGACAGCAGGGCCACCGGCTCCGGGAAGACCTCCCGGCCGGCGGCGAAGCGCTGGTTGAACCGGCGTGCGATGACCCGCGTCTGCTCCACGTGAGGCAGCTGGTCGCGCCCGACAGGAACGACGTTGGCCTTGCAGAAGAGAATGTCGGCAGCCTGGTGCACCGGGTAGGTCAGCAGCAGCCCGGACAGTGCCCGGCCCGACGCCGCGAGCTCCTCCTTGACTGTGGGGTTGCGCTCCAGCTCAGGCACCGTCACCAGGGCCAGGAACGGCACAAGCAGCTGGTTCAGAGCCGGAACCGCGGAATGCGTGAAGATCGTGGAGCGGGCCGGGTCGATCCCAGCCGCGAGATGGTCCGCGACGGAGGAGAGGGTGAACTCCCTGACCCGGCCGACCGCCTCCCGATCGGTGATCACCTGATAGTCCGCGATCAGGACAAAGGTGTCCACGCCCAGGTCCTGCAACGCCACCCGGTTGCGCAGACTGGCGACATAGTGGCCGATGTGCAGGTGCCCAGTCGGGCGGTCACCGGTCAGGAGCCGGTAGCCGGACGGGTTGCCTGCGATCGCCTCCGCCAGCTGGTCCGAGCGCTGCTGGGCGACGGTGAAGGTGTCGAGATGTGTCACGGTCTCTCCGCTTCGGTCGGAGGACGGCCCTCGAGGCGAAGCCCGCTGCCGTGGCATCCAACACGGAAACGGACCGCCCGGAGGCGGCCCACGGCATACGAGGATGCGTCGAAGGTGCGGCCGCCTACGAGGACGGCCACCACCACAACCGACGCTGGATCACGGAACGACCATACCGCCCTCAACGCGGCGTGAGCGTAAGGGCCGCGCTGCTCTTGGAACAGGGTCACACCTGTGGTTGTGATCCACGCAATACCGGTCCAACACTGAGGTGCTGAAGATCAGAGGCAGGACGGCCGTTCCGGGGCGCTCGACGAATGGCTGCACGTGATCACCACATCGCGAATACGCATGCAGTCCGCGCGGATCCCGGTGGCATCGTCCGCCTCCGTGACGGCACGAGCCGCCTCAGCAATCGAGGTGCACGTCGGCGCGCGCCGTCCGATGGCCAGGCACCCGCGTGGTCTGCGGCCCGAATCCGCCCATGACCAGGCTCGGCGGGCGCACCCGCCCCCCGAGCCGCAGGCAGCCAGGAGGCCTCGATGGCCATCGACCGCCCCTCACCGCAGCCCACCATCCCGGCCACTCACCCCCAGGGACGTCCGCGGCCGGGGGGTCACTCCCCGCGCGAACTCGCGGCACACCTCGCGGACTGGGCCCCGCCACGACCCGCACGCCGGACGGCGCCGAGAGCGAGCTGTTCCAGCTGAGCACCGAGCGGCTGCGCCGACTCGCCGCGACCGACCCGACCGGAGGGTCGGACCTTCGGTCCTTGCTCACGGTGCACGGGATCAGCCGCCGCCGCTTCCTGACCTGGGCCTCGGCGACGGCGGCACTGCTCATGCTCCCGGACGCCTTCCGGCCCGGCCTGGCCCGGGCGGCCGAGCTGCTCAACCGGACCCCGGTGATCTGGCTCGAGGGTCAGGACTGCGCCGGCAACACCGAGGCGCTGCTGCGAGCGAGCGCCCCGACGATCGATGAGCTGCTGTTCCAGACGATCTCGCTGGAGTACCACGAGACCCTGATGTCCGCGGCCGGGATGCAGGCCGAGGAGCGCAAGCGGCAGGCCGCGAAGGACCACGCCGGGAAGTACATCCTGGTGATCGAGGGATCCATCCCGAACGGGCTCGACGGCGCCTACTGCACCATCGGCCCGCAGGCCAGGCCGTTCATCGAGGAGGTCAAGGAACTGGCCGGGGGAGCTGCCCTGGTGATCGCGGCCGGCGCGTGTGCCTTCTACGGCGGAATCCCGATCGCCTCCCCCAACCCGACGGACGCCGTCGGGGTGAGCTCGGTGGTCAGCGGCAAACCCATCGTGAACATCCCGGCCTGCCCGCTGAACCCGGCGAACCTGATGGGGACCATCCTGCATTTCGCGATGACGGGGCAACCGCCCGCCCTGGACAACCTGCTCCGGCCTCGGTTCGCCTTCGGGTACCGCATCCACGACAACTGCGAGCGGCGCGCCCACTTCGACGCCGGCGAGTTCGTCGAGAGGTGGGGCGACGAGTCGGCGCGCAACAACTTCTGCCTCTACCGGATGGGCTGCAAGGGTCCGATGACGTTCAACAACTGCTCGATCAGGAGGCGGTGCTCAACCTGGCCACGTTCGATCGACGCCGACGGTTCGACACCAGCAGGCCGGATCCGCTGAACGCCTGGATGTTCGTGCTGCTGCACCTCCTCGCGGTGCTCCAGCTGTTCACCG
>JBAPWU010000639.1:0-1908 GCA_049283855.1 Kineosporiaceae bacterium | reverse complement strand
GGGCGGCGCTCGCCGCGGGGCAGGTCAGCCGCGACCACGTCGAGGTTGCCGTGGCGTGCCTGGGCCGCCTGCCCCGGGGCCTGCTCGCCCACGTCGATGAGGACGGCGTCCTCGGGATCGAGCGGATCGATGCGTTCCTGACCGAGCACGCCCGACGCCACACCCCGAGTGCCCTTCGGCGGATCACCCGGCAACTGGAGGCCGTCCTCGATCCGGACGGACAGTACGACCCCGGCACCTACGAACGACGCCACCTGAACATGTCCACCGACCGCCACGGGATGCTCGTCGGCCGGTTCGCCCTCGACCCCGCCGGCGGCGCGCTCCTCCGCAACGTCATCCACGCGCTCAGCGCCCCCCACCCCGCCACCACCGGACAGGAGGGCCAGGGAGAGCTGCCACTGCGCGACGAGCGCACCGCGGAACAACGCCGCGCCGACGCCCTGACCCACCTCGCCCACCTCGCCCTGCGCGGCGCCAACGGCCTGGACACCACCACCCCCGAGACCAGCACGCCCGCGAACGCGCGCCCAGACCAGGCCGAGCCGGCCACCGCTCAGACCCCGGCGTCAGCCACCGGCCCCGCCGACCCCGACCCCACCGACACCGCCGACCCCACCGACCCCACCGACCCCACCGACACCGCCGACCCCACCGACACCGCCGACCCCACCGACCCCACCGACGGGACCACCGCGGATGAGGTGAGGACGTCCCGCGGATCTGGTCTGGCGTTCTTCCGCACCCCACCCGCCCCGACCGGGGTGCAGGTCTCGATCGTGGCCACCCTCGACCAGATCGTCGCCGCTCTCGGCGAGCACTCCCACGCCCACGCAGGACTGGCCACAGACCTCGGCCCCGGCGGTGGACCCCTGGATCCCACCACCCTGTCCCGCCTCCTCTGCGAGGCACTGATCAGCCCCACCCTGCTCGATGGGCACGGCGCCGTCCTCGCCCACGGCCGCGCCACCCGCTTGGCCACTCCCGCCCAGCGCCGGGCCGTGTTCGCCCGCGACCGCGGCTGCGTGATCCCCGGCTGCACGGCACCGCCACACTGGTGCGACATCCACCACGTCACCCCCTGGACCGAGGGCGGCCTGACCGACGTCGACGCGATGGTCGCCGTGTGCGGGCAGCACCACACGGCCCTGCACGCCGGCATCTGGACCCTCACCATGATCAACGGCGTGCCCTACGCCATCCCACCCGCCTGGCTCGACCCCACCAGAGCACCCCGCCGCAACACCCTGCACGACGACGAAGCCACCGCTCGACACCTCGCCCACCAGCTCACCCTCGACCTCGACGGCCGACGCCTCGGGAACCCGCGCGCAGGACTCAGCCCCGGCACGTCGACCGAGGAGGAGAGCCCGCCCTGAGCTGAGCGCACCGGGGGGAACCAGGGCTCCCCCGCGCGTCAGAGGGAGCGAACGGCGCGGTGCGGGCCGACCCGGCCCGGGTCCCCACCAGGCCGGCCCTTACCTTTGGCGCCATGGACCCCGAGGAGTTCCGCACCGCCGGCCATGCCCTGATCGACTGGATCGCCGATCACCGCACCCGGGTGCCCGACCTGCCGGTGAGATCGACCGTCGTGCCCGGCGAGGTCGCCTCCGGATTGGCCGTCCGGGCCCCCGAACGACCCGAGGCGTTCGAGGAGGTGCTGGCCGATCTGGAACGGGTCGTCGTACCCGGGATCACCCAGACCCAGAGCCCGAACTTCTACGGCTGGTTCCCCTCCAACGCCGCGCTGGCCTCGGTGCTCGGCGACGTCGCGTCGGCGGGTCTGGGCGCGCTGGGGATCACCTGGCAGTCGGCGCCGGCGCTGACCGAGGTCGAGCAGGTGGTCACCGAGTGGCTGCGGGCCGAGACGGGGCTCGCCCCGGGCTGGCACGGCGCGATCCACGACAC
>JBAPWU010000638.1:0-2894 GCA_049283855.1 Kineosporiaceae bacterium | reverse complement strand
GCCCGGTCAGCAGCGCCGCCGCCGCGTCACCGATCAGCACCGTCCGGCGGTGTCGCTCGGCGCGGGTGCCGTCGTCCGGCTCGGTCAGCTCGGGCCGCGGGAGCAGGGTCAGCCGGAACCGCGCTGTCCGTCCTGTGGACGGCGCGGACGCGCTGTGGCGCCCGCCGGCAGCGGTGTCGATCGGCATGGTCGTGCGCTCCCCGGGGTTGCTCGGCGCGGCCTGTCGGGCGTGACTATACGAAGCTCCCGACGATGTATGCCGTTCTGTGGCGGCGCGTCCCGCAGATCGATCGGCCGAACCCACCGAACGGAGGAGGCCGCCCTCGATCGACCGGCCTACAGCGAATGGGCGCGGGTGTTGACCTCGGCCTGGGCCCGCTCCCAGCCGAGCCGGACCACGTCCCGGACGGCGTCCGCCGCCTCGCCGACCATGACCGCGGCCTCGGGGCGCTCGGCGGAGGCGAAGTCGCGCAACACGTAGTCGGCCGCGTCCATCCGGCCCGGCGGACGGCCGACGCCCATCCGCAGCCGGCAGTAGTCCTTGCTGCCCAGTGACCGGGAGATCGAGCGCAGCCCGTTGTGGCCGCCCTCGCCGCCGTCCCGCTTCAGCCGGATCTGGCCGAACGGCAGGTCCAGCTCGTCGTGCAGCACCAGCAGCCGGTCCAGGTCGATCGTGTAGAACCGGACCAGGCCCGAGACCGGGCCCCCGGATTCGTTCATGTAGCAGCTCGGTCTGGCCAGGACCAGACGCGGCCCGGGCCGCCCAGCGACCGGTGGCAGCCGGAGCTCGGCCACCTGGGCGCGCGTCCGGTGCGCCGACAGCCGGGTACCGAGCTCGCCCGCCAGGACGTCGAGCGCCATCGCTCCCGCGTTGTGCCGGTTGCCGGCGTACGACGTCCCGGGGTTGCCGAGTCCCACCACCAACCAGGGGCGGTCGTCGGCGTCGGGCCCGCTGCTCACTCCTCGGCGGCGTCCTTGGCCGGCTCTGCCTCGGCCTCGGCGCCGGCCTCCTCGGCCGGGAGCTCCTCGGTCGGGGAGGTGACCTGCAGGGCGAGGGCGTCGGCGTCGGTGATCAAGGTGGTGCCGGCCGGCAGGACGATCTCGCCGGCCAGGATCCGGGCTCCGGCGGCCAGGCCCTCGACGCTGACCTCGATCGAGGACGGGATGTTGGTGGCCTCGACCTCGACCTCGAGCGTGTTCAGCTCGGAGGTGACCAGGGTGCCGCTGGCCGACTCACCGACCACGTGCAGCGGGACGTCGACGGTGACCTTCTCGCCGCGGCGGACCAGCAGCAGGTCCACGTGCTCGATCAGGCCCTTGATGGCGTGGCGCTGGATGTCCTTCGGCAGCGCCAGCTGGGTGCTGCCACCCACGTCGAGCGTGAGCAGGGTGTTGGAGTGCTTCAGCGCGAGCATGGTCGCGTGACCCGGCAGGGCCAGGTGCACCGGGTCGGTGCCGTGCCCGTAGAGCACCGCCGGAACCATGTGCGCACGGCGCAGCCGACGGGCCGCCCCCTTGCCGAACTCGGTGCGCTTCTCGGCGGTGAGCTTGACCTCGGACACGTGTACTCCTCGTCGGTGAGGCCGATCGGCCTCGGCGTCTTCGTTGCGATGGCTCGCTGGGATCGAACATCACCTGCGAGCGAGAGGGGCGCGCAGCACCGGGAGCGGCACAGGCGCCCCGAGGCGCACCGCGTCGATCACGGCTGCCGCGGGTGCGGCCGCCCTCGCCGAGGCAACCGCGCCATCGTAGCCGCGCAGCGCCCCCGACCTGAAATCGGCTGCCCGTTCAGGCGTTGCCGTCGAAGAGGGAGGTGACCGAGCCGTCGTCGAAGACCTCGCGGACGGCGCGGGCGATCATCGGGGCGATCGACAGCACGGTGAGCTTGGGGAACAGCCGGTCCTCGGGGATCGGCAGGGTGTTGGTGACGATCACCTCGCCGATGCTGCTGTTCTTCAACCGGTCGACGGCCGGTCCGGACAGGATCGGGTGGGTGGCGGCGACGATCACCTGGCTGGCGCCGTTCTCGCGCAACGCCTCTGCCGCCTGGACGATCGTCCCGGCGGTATCGATCATGTCGTCGACCAGCAGGCAGGTGCGGCCCTGCACCTGACCGACCACCTCGTGCACCTTGGACTGGTTGGGCACGCTGGGGTCACGGCGCTTGTGGATGATCGCCAGGGGCGCGGCGAGCCGGTCCGACCAGACGTCGGCGACCCGCACCCGCCCGGCGTCCGGGCTGACGATGGTGAGCTTGCTGCGGTCGACCCGGCCGCGCACGTAGTCGGCCAGCAGCGGCAGCGCCCACAGGTGGTCGACCGGTCCGTCGAAGAACCCCTGGATCTGCGCGGTGTGCAGGTCGACCGAGATGATCCGGTCGGCGCCGGCGGTCTTGTACAGGTCGGCCATCAGCCGGGCCGAGATCGGCTCGCGGCCGCGGTGCTTCTTGTCCTGTCGGGCATAGGGGAAGAACGGCGCGATCACGGTGATCCGCTTGGCGGAGGCCCGCTTCATCGCATCGACCATGATCAACTGTTCGACCAGCCATTTGTTGATCGGCGCGCTGTGGCTCTGGATCACGAACGCGTCGCTGCCGCGCACGCTCTCCCCGAAGCGCACGTAGATCTCGCCGCTGGCGAAGTCGTAGGCGCTGGTCGGCAGCAGGTCCACGTCCAGCCAGGCCGCCACCTCCTCGGCCAGCGCCGGGTGGGCCCGCCCACTGGCGATCACCAGGCGCTTCTCGTTGGGGGCGGTCAGCGCGCTGGTCATGATCAACTATTCCCTTCGGCACGGTTGGCGGACAGCACCGATGCGGCCTCGGCGGCAGCGGCGGACGCCGTCCCGGCGCGGCGCCGCGCCACCCATTCGGCGATGGTGCGCTGCCGGGCCCGGGC
>JBAPWU010000637.1:0-2025 GCA_049283855.1 Kineosporiaceae bacterium | reverse complement strand
AGCTGGACCTGCCCCGGCTGCGCCGGGACGTGGACACCGCGGCCGAGCTCCGCACCGCCCTGGCCTGGGGCTGCGGGCCGCGGACCACAGCTGTGGCTGCCCTCTGGCTCGGCCAGCGCCTACCCTGAGGCTGTGCAGGCCACCGTTCACCGTTTCGACCCGGCCACCGGCGCCGGCAGTGTCGTCACCGACACCGGCACCGTGCTGCCGTTCACCCCGCAGGCCTTCGCGGCCAGCCGGTTGCGGCAGCTGCGTCCCGGCCAGCGGCTCACCGTCCTCGTCGAGGGGGACGGTGCCGGCGCCTGGGTGACCTCGATGCACCTGGGGAACGTCGCCACGGTGCCACGGCGCAGCCCCCACCCCTAGCGCTCGTAGTTGGCCCCCAAGGCGTCGAGCTTGCTCTGGAAGTGCTCGTAGCCGCGGTCGATCAGCCCGATCCCGCGCACCCGGGAGGTGCCCTCGGCGGCCAGGGCGGCGAGCAGGTGGCTGAACCCGCCGCGCAGGTCGGGCACCTCGATGTCGGCCCCGTGCAGCTTGCTCGGTCCGCTGATCACCGCCGAGTGCTTGAAGTTGCGCTGCCCGAACCGGCACGGCAGTCCGCCCAGGCACTCCCGATAGAGCTGGATCTGCGCTCCCATGTCCTGCAGCGCCCGGGTGAAGCCGAACCGGTTCTCGTACACCGTCTCGTGCACGATGGACAGGCCCTGGGCCTGGGTCAGCGCCACCACCAGCGGCTGCTGCCAGTCGGTCATGAACCCCGGGTGCACCGCGGTCTCGAGCACCAGGGAGTTGAGCTCGCCGCCGGGGTGGGTGAACCGGATGCCGTCGTCGGTGATGTCCAACGCACCGCCGACCTTGCGGAACACGTTGAGGAAGGTCATCATCTCGAGCTGCCGCGCGCCCCGGACGGTGATGTCGCCGCGCGTCGCCAGCGCCGCGCACGCCCAGCTGGCGGCCTCGATCCGGTCGGGCAGGGCGCGGTGGGTGTAACCGCCGAGACGCTCGACCCCCTCCACCCGGATCACCCGGTCGGTGTCCACGCTGATGATGGCGCCCATCTTCTGCAGCACCGCGATCAGGTCCATGATCTCGGGCTCGATCGCCGCGTTGCGCAGCTCGGTGACCCCCTCGGCGCGGACGGCGGTCAGCAGCACCTGCTCCGTGGTGCCCACGCTGGGGTAGGGCAGCGCGAGTCTGGTCCCGCGCAGCCGCTGGGGCGCGCTCAGCGCGATCCCGTGCGGTTTCTTCTCCACCACCGCACCGAACTGGCGCAGGACCTCGAGGTGGTAGTCGATCGGCCGGTCGCCGATCCGGCATCCGCCGAGGTCGGGGATGAAGGCCTCGCCGAGGCGGTGCAACAGCGGGCCGCAGAACAGGATCGGGATCCTGCTCGCCCCCGCATGGGCGTCGATGTCGGCGACGTGAGCCATCTCGACGTTGCTCGGGTCGAGCTCGAGCTCCGAGGGCGACCCCTCGGTCGAGACCTGAACCCCGTGCAGCTCCAGCAGACCGGTGACGACGGTGACATCACGGATCTGCGGCACGTTCAAGAGGTGGCTGGGCTGGTCTCCGAGCAGCGAGGCCACCATCGCCTTGGACACGAAGTTCTTCGCGCCCCGAACGGTGATGGTCCCGTGCAGAGGTGTCCCGCCGTGGACGGTGAGCACGTCGTCGGTCATGGGCACATCGTGACGCAGACGACGGGCCGCCTCCAAAGAGGCGACCCGTCCTCGCGCGTGTGCCCCGTCCTCAGCCGGGGATCACGCTGTGATCTGGCGTGGTGATTCAGGCCTTCTTGGCCGCCGCACGACGCACCGGAGCCTTGGCGGCCGCCGTGGCCGGGGACTTCGCGGGAGTGCGCTTGGCCGGGGTGCGGGCCACGGTCTTGGCCGCGGCGGCCTTCGCCGGGGCCCTGGTCGCGGCGGCCTTCGCCGGAGCCTTGACCGCGACCTTGGTCGCGGCGGCCTTCGCCGGGGCCTTGGTCGCCACAGCCTTGGCCGGAGCCTTGACCGCGGCCTTGGTCGC
>JBAPWU010000636.1:0-21427 GCA_049283855.1 Kineosporiaceae bacterium | reverse complement strand
GCCACGCACCTGCGCCGGCCCGGCCTCGCGGCGGCATCCGTGGCGACCGTCCTCGGGGTGGTGGTGGTGGCGTTCGGCGCAGCCCTCCCGCGGCCGACCGGCGGCGAACGCCGGGCCCAGATCGCCGCCGTCCAGGGCAACGTGCCCAAGCCGGGGCTGGACTTCAACGCCGAACGCCGTGCTGTGCTCGACAACCACGCCCGGGCCACGCTCCGCCTCGCCGACCAGGTCCGCCTCGCCGGGGCGAGGAGGCCCGAACTGGTCCTGTGGCCGGAGAACGCCAGCGACATCGACCCGATCCGTAACGCGGACGCCGCGACGGTGATCCAATCGGCGACGGATGCGGTCGGCGTCCCGATCGTGGTCGGTGCGGTCCTCGCCGAGCCCGTTGGACGTCTGTCGAACGCCTCGATCGTCTGGGGGCCCACGGACGGCCCGGTGCCCGGCCCGGGGGCGCGCTACATCAAGCGACACCCGGCGCCCTTCGCCGAGTACATTCCCTACCGGTCCTTCTTCAGGGTCTTCAGCGACAAGGTCGACCTGGTTCGGCGCGACTTCGTCGCCGGAACCGGCAGCGGCGCCGTCGACGCCGGGGGGATCCGGATCGGCGACATCATCTGCTTCGAGGTCGCCTACGACGATCATGTGCGGGAGACGGTCCGCTCGGGAGGGCAGCTTCTGGTGGTACAGACCAACAATGCGACCTTCGGCTACACCGACGAGAGCATCCAGCAGCTGGCCATGTCCCGGTTGCGTGCGGTCGAGTCCGGCCGCGCCGTGGTGCACATCTCGACGGTGGGGGTCAGTGCCCTGATCGACCCCGACGGAGCCGTGGTGCAGCGGTCGGGCCACTTCACCACCGCTGTCCTCCAGGCGGCGCTGCCCCTGCGGACGGCGCAGACCGTGGCCACCCGGGTGGGCGCCTGGCCCGAGTACCTGATGGCCGCGGCAGGCCTGCTGGCCGCGGTGGCCGGTCTGCGCCGGCGAACCGTGACGGAGGGGCGATGACCCCCTCGCCGGGACGGGTCCTGGTGATCATCCCGACCTACAACGAACGGCAGAACCTGCCGCTGATCGTGGCCCGGGTGCGCGCCAGCGTCCCCGCTGCGCACATCCTGGTCGCCGACGACAACAGCCCCGACGACACCGGCGTGATCGCCGACGCCATGGCCGCGGCGGACGACCAGCTGCACGTCATGCATCGGCCCGGCAAGCAGGGGCTCGGCGCGGCCTACCTGGACGGCTTCGGGTGGGGGATCAGGAACGACTTCGACGTGCTGGTCGAGATGGACGCCGACGGATCCCACCAGCCCGAGCAGCTGCCGCTGATGCTGGAGCGGGTCGCCGCGGGTGCGGATCTGGTGATCGGCTCGCGCTGGGTCCCCGGAGGGTCGGTGGTGAACTGGCCACGAAGCCGGTCGGTGCTCTCGCGCGGGGGCAACCTCTACACCCGGATCGCCCTCGGCATCCCGCTCAAGGACGCGACCGCGGGCTACCGGGCGTTCCGGCGCGAGGCGCTGGAGAAGATGCAGCTCACCGACGTGGAGTCGCAGGGCTACTGCTTCCAGGTGGACCTCACCTGGCGCGCCGTCCAGGCGGGGCTGAGGATAGAGGAGGTGCCCATCACGTTCGTGGAGCGTGCACACGGCACCAGCAAGATGAGCCAGGCGATCGTGGTCGAGGCGCTGTGGCGGGTCACCCAGTGGGGGGTGCGCCGCCGGCTGGCCCGGCTGACCCGCGGGCGGATCGGAGGAGCGTGAGAGGTTCACGTGCCACACGGCTCCTGCTCGCTGCCCTGTACGCGCTCCCGGTCCTCGAGCTGGTGGTCCTGATCCTGCTGGGCCGGCGGATCGGGCCCGCGCCGGTCGTCCTGGTGGTGCTGGCCTCGACCATGCTCGGGCTGAGCGTGCTGCGTCGTGCCGGTTCCGGGGCTGTGCGGGATCTGGCCGCCACGCGGGATCGGCTGGCCTCGGGCGCGGGCCCCACGATCGATCCGAGCGGGCGAGAGGTCGGAGTGAGCCGGCCCGCCGCCGATCGGCTCCTGCTGGCCCTCGCCGGCGTCCTCCTGGCGATCCCCGGCCTGATCGGCTCGGGGCTGGGCCTGCTGCTCCTGATTCCGGGTCTACGGCACCTGGTGCGGGCCGTGGTGCTGCGCGTGGCCGGACGGCGCGGCTGGGTGAGCTCCACGGCTCAGGTGCACGTCATCTCGGTCGACCCGATCACACCGGATCGGGTCGACCCGAACGCCGAGGTCAGGCGCTACGGCGCTGAGTGACCGGGCCGCTGCGCCGCTGGGTCAGCGCCCCGCTGCGCAGGAGGGCCAGCCGCTCCTCGAGCAGAACCTCGAGCTCGGCCGTGGTTCGCCGCTCCATCAGCATGTCCCAGTGGGTGCGCGGAGGCTTGGTCGGCTTGGCGTCGGGGCTCTCCGTGTTCTCCCTCAGCGCGGGGGAGCCGCAGCGGCATTCCCACAGGGCAGGGATGTCGGCCTCGACCGACATCGGCACCACGACGGTGTGCCCGTTGGGACAGTGGTAGGTGATGTCCTGGCGGGCCGCGGGCTGGACCCCGGCCTCACTCTCCAGGCTCTGGGCACCCAAGCGGGTGCCCCGCATGCTCCGGTCGCTCATCGCAGCCATCCTTCGGGTGCCTTCGGTGGTTACCTGGTGGTAACGCCGATCCCCCGTCCGGTGTTCCGGAGTCGTCCGATGTTCTTCGCGTCAGCGTCCCTCAGACCACCGCGGGCAGCGGGTTCCCTGCCTCGGTGATCCCTCGGCGGATATCGACCCGCGAGAGCAGCAGCCCACCCACCACGAAGAAGACGACCAGGGCCACGATCGCGTTGCGGTAGGAGTCGGTGAGCTGGAACACCAGGCCGAAGAGCAACGTGCCGAACCAGCTCGTGCCGCGCTCGGCCGCCTGGTAGAGGCTGAAGTACTCCGCCTCGCGGCCTCGCGGGATGAGTTGGCTGAACAGGGACCGGGACAGGGCCTGACTGCCCCCGAGGACGATGCCGATCAGCACCGCAAGCCCGATGAAGATCAGGAACGCCTTTTCGGGGACCAGGTAGCCGAGCCCGACGACGACACACCACAGCACGAGACTGGCCAGGATGGCCCGCCAGGCCCCGATCCGCCCCGCGACCCGGCCGAAGGCGAGCGCTCCGCCGATGGCCACGAACTGCACCACCAGAATGGTCATGATCAGCTGGTCGGAGCTCAGTCCGAGCTGTTCCTGCCCGTAGATGCTGGAGGCGGAGATCACGGTCTGGATCCCGTCGTTGTAGAACAGGTAGGCGAGCAGGAAGAGCAGGGTCTGCGGGTATCCGCGAAGATGCGCGATGGTGTCGCGCAGCTGGCCGAAGGACTGGCGCACCAGGCTGCCCCGAGCCTGCACCGTGACGCCGGTGGGCACAGACACAGGATGGTCGCGCAGACCGCGGTAGGGGATGACGGTGAACGCCGCCCACCAGATCCCTGCGCTGAGCAGGCTGATCCGCACGGTGGCCTCGGTCGACAGACCCAGAGCCGAGTGCGTCGTGACCAGAACGAGGTTGGCCGCGAGAAGGAGGCCACCCCCGAGGTAGCCGAGCGCCCACCCCCGGCTGGAGACGCCGTCCCTCTCGTCAGGGGTGGAGATGTCGATCAGGATCGCGTCATAGGCGACGAGGGAGGATCCGAGGCTGAGCGCCGCGACCATCTGCAGCAGGACACCGAGCTGCCAGTTGGTCCCGGCGACGAACACCATCGAGGCCGCGGCGAGCGCGCCGACCCAGGCGAAGCCGGCCATCATCGTCCGCTTGCGCCCGGTCCGGTCCATCACCGCCCCGACCACGGGGAGCAGGAGGGCGGAGAGCAGCGTCGCCGCCGTGATCGTGTACAGGGCGAGCGACCCCGGGCTGACCGGGATCCCGAGCACGCTCAGATTCGTGGAGCACGTGGCGTCGCTGGGCAGGTCCGGACAGGCCGCCCGCTTGGCGACTACCGTCAGGTACGGGCCGAAGAGCACGGTCGCCGTTGTGGTGACGTAGGCGGAGTTGGCCCAGTCGTACCAGTACCAGGCGCGCTGCTCGCGCTGCCGGGTGGCGCCGTTCGTGCCCGTGGCGTCGTCTGGCGTGGCGCTCATGGGCGTCCCCATCCACCCTCCCCGAGGTCCTTCCCCGCGGTGGGTGCGGGCACCAACTTGTTCTGGTCCGCACAATAATGACGGTCCCGCACCGTCTTCGCAGGTCAGCCGCCGAACTCCCAGTGCCAGGGCTCGGGTTTGCTGCCGGTACGAGCCGCCCAGGACGGGTGGAACCAGCCGAAGCCGGGCGCGTTCAACTGCATCCACTGGTGCTGGGCGCTGTCGAAGGACTGCACGCCTCCGCACAGGTCGAGGGCCGTGCCCCACCCGTGGTTGCTGGTGCCCGGCGTCGCCGCCAGGGCCGGCTTCTCGGCCTTGACCGCGACCTGCTCGGCGTAGGAGCGGTAGGAGTCGGTGACGCACAGTGGGCGCCCGAACTGCTGGGCGTACGCGGTGCTGAGTTTGTCGAAGGCGAATGCGGCGTCTGCGCGCAGGTAGTGATCCTCGGTTCCCCACAAGGGGCACAGCGCCGAGATCGGGATCTCCCCATTGGCGTAGGGCTGCATGTCACCGCCGGTGCAGGAGCCGACCACGCCGGTGATCCGGTTGTCGCCGCTGCGTCCCCGCTGGGTCGCCACGAGGTCGCGAGCCTCGGCCAGCAACCGGGCCCGCCGGTCGGCCTCGGCCGCGGCGTCGATCGTGCTCTGCAGTCGTGACTGGAGCCGGGCCAGGGTCACCTTCTGCTGCTGGACCGCGTCGTCGCGGGTCTTCTTCGCCGCCTGCGCCGCGAGCAGCGCGCTCTCGCTCGCCGCCGTCGCCTGCTCGGCGGCTCGCGTTGCCTCCGCCTGGGCGGCCACGGCCTCCTCGAAACCGGTCACCGCCTGGCCCCGCGCATCGCCGGCGATGGCGAGCCAGCGGTGGGAGTGGCTCACGTCGTCCGTCGGCTGGTCGCTGAGCAGAGCGGTGAGGGTGGGGTCGGACGCCAACCCGCTGCCCCCGTAGTAGGCCCGCCGGGCCCACCGTCCGAGCTCGGCCCGGCGGGAGGCGAGCCCAGCCTCGACCTGGCTCAGGGCGTTCTGGCGGCGCTGCTGCTCGGCCCGCGCCCGTTGCTGCGCCTGCATGGCCAGGCTGTAGGCCTCGAGCGCCACCGAGGCCGCCTGGGCGGTGACGGTGAGCTCGGCCCGGGCCTGCCGGACGGCGTCGCCCTGCTCCTGCACGCTGGCCTGAAGATCATTCGGTGGGGGAGTGGGGGAGGGGTCGGCCGAGGCCGGAATGCCGGTGAGCAGCACCGCGGTCACAGCCGCGGCCACAGCGCCCACCAGGCGCGGACGGCGCGGGGCGCCCGCGACCCGTCGACCGTCCACCCTGATTGCTACGGCATGTCGGGCGATCGGCTGGAGCCGCCGAACAGGCGTCAGTCGTCACACCCAGCCGGGCGCGGCTGCGCCGCGTGGGGCTTCGACCCGCGTGGGCCGGCCACACGCCGTACGGTCTCGGTTCCGCATCCCCCCCGCCGCATCCAGGCGTGGCGCGAGGTGAACGAGTTGCCCGACCGCGAACTGATGCGCGACGGTCGCTGGCCTGAGCGCTGGCGAGACGAACCCCCACCCGGTTGAATGTCACCCCAACTGGTAGGAACGGAAGTTGATGAACCGGGAGCAGCCTGCCCGGTCAACCCCACGGATAGGGTTCCCTTCGTGCGCAGTAGCCGCTTGGCGTGGTGGTCAACCGGCCCTCGGTGTGGCCCGACCGATGACTCTTCCGCGCCGTGCTGGTCTGTATATGCCGAGGACCGACTCACGGGGAGGCTGACGCCGTGCGGAAACTGACCTTCGGCATGAACCTGAGCCTGGACGGCTACATCGCCGCGCCCGGTGGCGACCTCGGCTGGAGCGTGCCGAGCGACGAGCTGTTCCAGTGGTGGTCCGACCGGGTGGGGGCGACGGGCCTGGCGCTGTACGGGCGCAAACTGTGGGAGACGATGAGCTCCCACTGGCCGACCGCCGACCAGCAGCCTGGCGCCACACCGGCGGAGATTGAGTTCGCCCGCCGCTGGCGGGACATGCCAAAGGTGGTGTTCTCCTCGACGACCAGTACGGTCGACTGGAACACCCGCCTGGTCACCGGCGACGCGGTCACCGAGATCACCCGGCTCAAGGCCGAGGACGGCGGCCCCATGGACATCGGCGGTGCCACACTCGCCGCGGCGGCCATGCGGGCCGGGCTGATCGACGAGTACGTGCTGGCCACCGCACCGGTCTTGGTGGGCAGCGGCACGCCGTTCTTCACGGCCCTGGACACCTGGGTGAACCTGAACCTGGTGGAGACCCGGGCGTTTCCCGACGGCGTGGTCCTGACCAGGTACGAGACCAAGCGCTGAGCGCCCGACGTCGGATCGGCTCGGGGCCTTGGAGCCGCCCGAGGATCTCGTGGCGCTGTGTTCGGAGGCGATCGTGATACCCCTGCCGGATCACGCGGCAGCGAGTTGGCGCATGGGCTCGGATCTACGCCGTCAGGAGGGAGTAGTCGCATCTACGTCGACTCTGTTGTTTAACGCCGATAATGTACATTATGTTAACTAACTCTCTCAGGTCATCTTGCCCACCTCGTAAGGGCTGGGTACTTCCTCGAGGAGGACGGCGCGGAGTCTGCGGCAGAGCTCTTCGGGTTGAGCACCGGGGACCTATGGTCTCGGTCCGCAGTGGGCTACGCACTGCCGGGGCGGTACACGTCGGCTCGGTGCGCGACCACACTCACTCACAGTGACCGAACACGGGCGGCCTATCGCGCGCATCATCCCCATCCAGCGCCCGACCCGGCTGGAACAGCTGCGAGCCGAGGGTCGAGTGATCCCCGGGCGCGTACGCAAGCAGCCGCCACTTGAACCCGTCGAAGCCGCCGGTACCGTGTCCGACCTGATCGACGACCAGCGCCGGTGATCGTCTACTTCGACACCTCAGCACTGATTCCGCTACTCGTGGCGGAACCGACCAGCGCCGGATGTCGCCGGCTCTGGGAGGACGCGGACGCCATAGTCTCCACTCGGCTGCTGTACGTCGAAGCCGGAACAGCCTTGGCGCAGGCGCGTCGGCTCGACCGGCTCGACGCGGAACAGCATCGCCGCTGCCTCGAACTACTGGACCAGCTCTGGCCGCAGTTCAATGTTGTCGAGCTGGACGCAGCGTTGTGCTCGAGCGCCGCCCGGCTTGCTCACGATCACGCACTTCGCGGATACGACGCGGTGCACTGCGCGGCCGCCCTCGACCTGGTCGGCGAGGATCTCGTCGCGGCAACAGGTGATCAGCAGCTGTTGGCGGCCTGGCATGCCGAGGGCCTCGCGACCTTCGACACGCGCCAGCCCTCACCGCCGGCCGAAGCGGCACCGCGGCGTGATGGGTCACCCTGAGCGGCCACTACTCCCCTGCGAATGCCAACCCGAGGGTGGCCAGCGCCGGGCGCAGTCGTTCGATCGCCGCCGGCCCGAATCCGTGCAGCGCCAACAGATCATCGGTAGCCACGCCGTCCAGGCTCTCCAGCGTGGTGTAGCCCGCCGCCGCCAGCGCCCGGCTGGCCGGAGCCCCGATCCGCGGCATCGACGTGCCGGGCGGCGGCGCCGCTCGCTCCCGCGGCGGCCCACCGGCGTCCACCACGGCGATCCCCCGCGGCGACAGGCGATAGCCCACGTCCAGGGACTCGGTCAGCCCGAGTTCCTTCAGCTTGCGGACGTCGCGCTTGAAGCTCGGCGTGTCTCGCCCGAACCCCGCGGCCAGGTCCGGGGCACGAACGCCGGGTGATGCGTCGATCGCGGCCAGCGTGGCCGCCGTCCAGGGGCCGATGGATGACGCCCGGTCGAGCCGGTCGAGCCGTCGGCGGATCTCGGCGATCTCCTCCGCCGTCGGCAGCGCGCGGCGCAGCCCCGCCCGCGGGTCCTCACCGGCGAACCGCAGCTCCACCCGGTACACGGGACGATCCGCCTTCAGCTCCAGCAGCCGCCGCAGATCGGCCAGAGACCGCTCCCCCGCCCGGCGTGCCTGCGCCGCCGTGATCCGGCTGGCCGCCACCTGCTCGACCGCGGTCACCTCGATCACCCCCACCGCTGTGCGCATCCGGGTCCCGACCAGCACCCGCGGCCGGTCCCAACGGCGGAAGGCCAGATCTACGTCACCACGCACGATCCCGGCCAGAGTCGCGGGTCGGATCATCACAGCTACCTCAACTCCTCCGCGGGTTGTGGAGGGTTGGTACACGCACACGGTGTACAACGCTCCACAACCCGCAATCCTCGAGGCCCACGGAGCACCTCATCGTGATCCATGCTGCCCGGAACGGCGGATCGTGGGCGATAGTGGAGGCGATGACGACGCACCCCTATCTGGACTGGGATGGGCCGATCCCGTTCGCCCACCGCGGCGGCGCGAGCGACGTCCCGGAGAACACCCTGCCCGCCTTCGAGTACGCGGTGGGCCTGGGTTATCGCTACGTCGAGACCGACGTCCATGTCACCGCGGACGGCGTCCTGGTGGCGTTCCACGACGACGACCTGCAGCGCACGTGCGGGCGGCCCGGGCGGATCAGCCAGTTGCCCTGGAGCGAGGTGCGCACGGCGCTGGTCGACGGCCGCGCACCCATCCCGCTGCTGGAGGACCTGCTCGGCACCTGGCCCGAACTGCGGGTCAACATCGACTGCAAGGCGGACGGCGCAGTCGAGGCTCTGGCGGCGACTCTGCGGAAGTGCAGCGCGCTCGACCGGGTCGGGGTGGGCGCCTTCAGCGATCGCCGGTTGCACCGGATCCGTGGCCTGCTCGGGCCCGGCCTCTGCACCAGCCTGGGGCCGCGGGGCGTGGCAACCCTCGTCTATGGACGGCTGCGCCGACCGGCCGCTCTGGCAGCCCAGGTACCGGTGAAGCAGGGCAGGCTGACCATCGTCAGCCCGCGGGTGGTGGCCAAGGCGCATGCACTCGGGCTGCAGGTACACGTGTGGACGATCGACGACCCCGCCGAGATGAAGGGCCTGCTCGACCTGGGCGTCGACGGTCTGATGACCGACCGGCCCACCGTGCTGAAACAGGTCCTCATCGACCGCGGGCTCTGGCGCTGAGTCGGTCTTGAGCATCATGATGCCTGCGTCGGTGATGCTATGATGTCTCATGCGCACGACGCTCACTCTGGACGACGATGTCGCCGCCCTGCTCAAGCAGCAGGCTCGGCTGACCGGGCGGCCGTTCAAACAGGTCGTCAACGAGGCGCTCCGCGCCGGTCTGCTCCCCCGGCCCACGGCCGCCGCTGAATCGATCGCTTCGCCGACCTTCGCGATGGGCGTGCGTCCGGGGGTGGACATCGCTCGCGCGCGCCACCTTGCCTCGGACCTCGAGGACGATGAGATCGTGCGCAAACTGGGCCTGCGCAAGTGATCATCCCCGACGTCAATCTCCTGATCTATGCCACTGATGAGCTCTCGGCGCATCATGCGCCAGCACACCGGTGGTGGTCCGCAACTCTCAACAGGCATGAGGCGATCGGTCTGCCGTGGGCGACGAGCCTCGCCTTCATCCGGCTGACCACCAATCCTCGGGTCTTCCTGACGCCACTGCAGTCACGTCAAGCGGTGGATGTCGTCCGTGGCTGGCTGTCACGACCACAGGTGGTGCCGGTAGAGCCCACGGCTCGCCACCTCGATCTCGTGGCCGGCCTTCTGGATGAGACGGGGACCGCGGGAAACCTGGTGACCGATGCCCACCTCGCAGTCCTGGCCATCGAGCACGGCGCAGTGCTGTACTCGGCCGACGCCGACTTCAGCCGCTTCGCCGGCCTCACCTGGGTCAATCCCCTGAACGCTGGATAGGCCAGCGCCCAGGCCTCAGCCGGCGCGACACCTGCCACCGCACTCGCCGTTGGCGTCCGCGTGTCGTGGCGAGTTCGCCACCGTCTGCGTGGACGGAGTCGCCGCCACCCGGCGTGGGCTGAGGGGCTCTACCATCGCCAGGGTGCAGATCACGGCGCTCGGCCTGGCCACCGATCTGATGATGCTCCGCCTGGGCGGCAGCAGCATCGATGACCGTGGCGACCACCTCGTCGTCCGCACCCCGGACAACCCGAACTACTGGTGGGGCAACTTCGTCGCCCTGGCCGAACCGCCACCAGCCGCGAACGTTCCGGGCTGGCTGCGGACCTTCGCCGAGCATTTCCCCCAGGCCCGCCATCGCGCCTTCGCGATCGACCGGGCGGGCCTCGCGGCGGAATGGATCGACCCGTGGCGCGACCTCGGCCTCGTCTACGACGCCGGCACGGCCCTCGTCGCCGAGGCGCTGCACGAGCCGCCGCGACCCAACCACGACGCCATCTACCGCCCGCTGGACACCGAGGCGGACTGGGATGCTTTGGTGGAGGTGCGGTGCGCCAACAACGAGGACCTGGAGCCGGCGTCCTACCGCACCTTCACCGTCGACTCGGTGCGGGGCGTCCGCCGGCTGGTCGATGCCGGGCACGGGCAGTGGTTCGGCGCGTTCCTCGGCAGCGACCTGGTCTCGACCATGGGGCTGTTCACCGACGGCTCGGGTGTGGCCCGCTACCAGGCCGTGGACACCCACCCCGGAGCACGTCGACGGGGACTGGCCGGAACACTGGCCCATAACGTGGGGTTATGGGGATTCCGCGAGCTCGGCGCGCGACAGCTGGTCATCCTGGCCGACCCCCACGCCGAGGCGATCAGGGTCTACCGCTCGATCGGCTTCACCGACGCCGAGCCCGCGCACCGACTCGAGCGGGCGCCTTCCGGCGAACGGCTCACTCCTGCGTCGTCGGCAGCGGCGGCCCCGGCTGTGTCACACGCGGACGACGTGCGCAGCCACTCCTCTGGCGCCGATCAGCACTGAGACATCCGTCGGGTCGCTGGTCAGGATCTGGTCTCCGGGCAGAGCCAGCAGCGCCACAAGAGCATCGATCACGTCCGAGCCTGCGACCGCGCCGAGCAGTTCGCCCGCCGCCCGTGCGTCGCCGAGGTCGCAGGGGCGAACGTCCATCAGGGGTAGCGCACGGGCCAGGTTCGCCTGCCTCGCGCCATCGCGCCAGGCCTGACCGACCGCAGGGGCGGCGGTGACCAACTCGGCACCCGCACGGCGACCCAACTCGATCAACCCGGCGACATGTCGGTCGTGTCGGTCGATGCCGATCAGTGCCCCTGCGTCCAGCACGAGCCTCACGCCGGCCTCGCCCGCCCCGGGTCGCCGGGCCGGCTCGGCGGCAGGTAGGGCACCCCGGCTTCCTCGGCCAGAGCGATCAGTTCCGCCTCGGTGAAGGCACCGTGCTCGGCTTGATAGTGGGAGAGCCACACGTCGGTGAGCCGGCCCCGCACCCATGCTTCGAGCGCGCTGCTGACAACCGCGGAGAACGACTGCCCGGTGGCTTCCGCGACCTGTTGCGCGGCCTGGCGCACCTGCGCCGGCAGCGACACAGTGACCCTATCGATAGAAGTCATACAGGACATCATACCTCGGTATGAATCGCGACAAGGGATCGGTTGTCGACGGAGCGCGCCGTGGACTCGCTGAATGTTAGCCACTAACATTCGATCCATGACGGCTCGCCTCGACCGCACCCGTGCCAGGTTGCGGGACGCCGCCCTCGATCTCTTCCTGGCCCAGGGCTACGACGAGACCACGGTCGACCAGATCGCGGCGGCGGCGGGGGTGTCGCAGATGACCTTCTTCCGGCACTTCCCGACCAAGGAGTCGGCCGTGATGGACGACCCCTACGACCCGGTGATCGGCGAACTCGTCGCGGCCCAGCCGAAGGAGCTCGGCGGCCTCGAGCGCACCCGGCGCGGGCTCCTGCTCGCCTGGGCGCAGGTTGCCGAGGCGGCCGAGGCCCCGACCCGTGCGTCCATCGGGCTGATCGCCAACCACGATCGGCTCCGGGGCGGGTTCTGGGCCACCATGCGGGCCACCGAAACGGTGATCGTCGATGCCCTCGTCTCGACCGGGACGCCGCGCGCCGAGGCCCTGGTCGCCGCCGGTGCCTGCCTGGGCGCCCTGACGGCCGTGCTGCTGGACTGGGCCGTGGACGACGCAGACGCCGACCTCGGAGCCCGCATCGACGCCGCTCTCGACCTGTTGGCCACGTCATGAGTGCCGCTGAATGGAAACCTCTTGTCGCACAGGGCCTCTGCCGTGCGTTCGGCAGCGAGCGGGCCGTGGTGGACGTCGACCTGGAGCTGCTCCCCGGCCAGATCCACGCCCTCGTCGGGCTCAACGGCGCGGGCAAGTCGACCCTGATGAAGCTGATCCTGGGCATGCTCCGACCGGACGCCGGCCGGGTCGCCGTGTTCGGAGTGTCCACACACGCGGCGGATTCGACGGTGTGGGCCCGGGTGGGCCACCTGATCGAGACCCCCTTCGCCTACCCGGAGCTGACCGTCGCCGAGAACCTGCACAGCGCGGCGCGGCTGCACGGGGTCCCACGGCAGCGAGCGCACGCGGCCGCAGACTCGGCCATTCACGCCATGACCCTCGATCACTGGCGCAGCCGCCCGGCCCGAGCGCTGTCACTGGGCAACCGGCAGCGGCTGGGCCTGGCCGCCGCCCTCGTGCATGACCCGGCGCTCATCGTCCTGGACGAGCCGACGAACGCGCTCGACCCCGTCGGAGTGGTCGATCTGCGCGAGATCCTGCGCACCCGGGCGCATCGGGACGGCGCGGCGATCCTGGTCTCCAGCCACCATCTCGACGAGGTGGCACGGGTCGCCGACCGGATCACCGTCATACACGGCGGCCGCATCGTGGGCGGCCTCACCCCCGGCGCAGTGCACCTGGAACAGACGTTCTTCGACCTGGTCCTGACCGCGCAACGGAGTCCGGCATGAGCGGGGTCCTCGGCGTCGAGGCGCTCAAGCTGCGCCGCGCCGGCGTCGTCCGGGTGACCGCCGTCGTCCTGGCCCTGGCCTGCCCTCTGCTGGCGGCGGGCATGACGAGGGCGGCGGCCGCCGGAGGGGAGAGCCAGCTCAGTGTCAAGGCCGCTGCCCTGATCACCCGTCCCGGGTGGCCGGGATACCTCGACGTGGTGGGGCAGATCCTGACCGTGGCCGTACTGCTCGGTGGCGGGGTGGTGACCAGCTGGGTCTTCGGCCGCGAGTTCGTGCAGGGCACGGTCACCGGTCTGTTCGCCACGGCCACGCCCCGGTGGCAGGTCGCCGCGGCCAAGCTGGCCGCTGTCATCGCCGCCCTGGTCTCCATCTGCCTCGCTGCGGTGCTGCTGGCGATCGCCCTCGGCCCGCTCGCCGGCCTGCCCCGCCCCGATGCAGCGGTCTGGCCCGCCGCGGGCCGGGTGATCATCGGTGCCCTGCTGATGGCGCTGCTGACCACTCCCCTGGCCTGGGTCGCCAGTGCCCGGCGCGGCTACCTCCCCGCCATCGGTGCCCTGCTCGGGCTGATCGTGGTGACCCAGATCGTCACGGCCGCCGGGGCCGGCGGCTGGTTCCCGTACGCGACGCCGTCCCTGTGGCTCGGCATGGCTGGTCCCGCTGCCGCGGCCGCCGTGACCGCGCCCCAACTGGCCGCTGCCGTCCCGGTGTCCGCCGCCGGTGCAGCGGCCACGATCTGGTGGTGGCGGCGCGCCGAGCTCAGCTGAGCTGCGCGGCATCCGCCTCGAGCTGGTTCAGCGCGTTGCGGGCGACGACCTGCTGCTCGGTCACCGTCCGCTCGGACCGTCCGCGGCCGAGGAAGCTGACCGCCCAGTGCAGGAGGGTCGTCACCCGGTGCTTGAATCCGATGATGTAGACCAGGTGCACGGCCAGCCACATCAGCCAGGCGCCGAAGCCGCTCAGCCGCAGCCGGCCGATGCTGGCCACGGCGCTGAACCGCGAGATGGTCGCCATGCTGCCCTTGTCGTGGTACTCGAACGCACCGGCCTCCGGCTCTCCGCCCAGCCGCCGCCGGATCTGGCCGGCGGCGTACCGGGCGCCCTGGATGGCGACCTGCGCCACCCCGGGATACCCCTTCAGCGAGGCCATGTCGCCGATCACGAACACCTCGGGGTGCCCGGGCAGGGTCAGATCGTCGCGGACGGCGATCCGTCCGGCCCGGTCCAGCTCCGCGCCGCTCTGCTCGGCGAGCTGACGGCCCAGGCCCGACGCCTGGACGCCGGCCGCCCACACCTTGGTCACGCTCTCGATCCGGCGGCGGGCCCCGTCGCGGTCCTGGACCTCGAGGCCGGTGGCATCCATGGCGACCACGGTGGCACCGAGCTGCACCTGGACCCCGATCTGCTCGAGCCTCCGGCGGGCCTTCTCCCCCAGCCGGTCCCCGAACGAGGGCAGCACCTGCCCGGCCGCGTCGAGCAGGATGATCCGGGCCGTGGTCGGGTCGATCCGGCGGAAGTCGCGCCGCAGGGTGCGCCGCGACAGCTCGGCGATCTGCCCGGCCATCTCCACCCCCGTCGGCCCCGCGCCGACCACGACGAACGTGAGGGCGCGTTCGACGTCCTCAGGGCTGGTGGCCAACTCGGCCCACTCGAACGCACCGAAGATCCGCCCGCGCAGCTCCAGCGCGTCGTCGACGCTCTTCATGCCGGGGGCGAACTCGGCGAAGTCGTCGTGGCCGAAGTAGGACTGCCCGGCGCCCGCGGCCACGATCAGCGAGTCGTACTCGGTCACGGTGTCCCGGTCGAGCACCCGCGAGGTGACCGTCCGCCGCTCCAGGTCGATCGCGGTGACCTCCCCCAGCAGCACCATCGCGTTCCTCTGCCGGGCCAGCACCTCCCGGGTGCTCGGCGCGATCTCCCCCTCGGACAGGATGCCCGTCGCCACCTGGTACAGCAGCGGCTGGAACAGGTGGTGCGTCGTCCGCGCGATCAGGGTCACCTCGACGTCGGCGCGCTTCAACGCCTGGGCGCCGAACAGGCCGCCGAAGCCAGATCCGATGATCACTACCCGGTGACGGGCTGTGCCCTGCGTTGTCTGCCTCTGATCGGCCACGACGTATCACTCCCTCGCAGGCGACAACCCACGGCAGCACTCAGGTATGCCTAACCTACGAGCCGCTGACGGGTGAGCTGCGTTACCCCATACTCACCGCGTGAACGTCATCCTCGCCATCGACCAGGGCCACCTCGGGCACCACGGCGATCGTGGTCCACGCCGAGCAGGTCACGCTCGCCCACGGCGCAGTCAGGCGCGCAGGGCGAACGAGGCCATCCGGGACCAGGGGCCGCCGTCCGCCTCCTGGCTGATCAGGGTCACCGCGTCGGCGCGCGCGCAGACGGGGAGCCGGGCAGCGACCTGTCGCTCCGCGGCGAGCAGGTGCTCATGGTCGCACTCGTCGCCGATCGTCAGATGGGGCGTGACGCCCTCGTGCAGCCCGCGGTAGGGCGGGTAGTGCGGGAAGGCTGCGACGACGGCCGAGGTCAGTCGGCGGAACGGCTCGGGATCCTGCGGGGCGAGCCAGAGCACGGCCTGGCCGAACCAGGCGGTCCGGGTCAACCGGACCTCGAACGCCGGGTGGTCGGCGAACAGCTCACCGAGGCGGCCCAGGACTGCCGCATCGATCAGCTCGACCGGCATGAAGGGGAAGAGCACCGTGATGTGGGCGGGCACCCCGAGCGGGGCGGAGGGGTCGAGCTCCAGACGGTGGGCGCCGACCAGCGGCTCGGCCTCGGGCACCTCGACGATCAGGCCGGTGCCCCCAGGTTCGCTTGTCATGCGACCCACGCTAGTCAGGTCGACCAGCGCCGAGAAGGTGCTCCGGGGCCCCCGGTCAGGTGGGGATCAGGACGCTGAGGCAGGTGACGCAGCCCTCGAGCTTCTCGAACTCGCCGATGTCGACCACCTCGAGGTCGAACCCGAGATCGCCCAGCCAGAGCGCGGTCCGTGGCGCCGAGGCGGCGATCAGGGCCGTCGAGCCACCGAGCGGGACGACGTGGGCGCCCGCCGCCTCCGGCGGCACCCGCACGCCGGGCAGGCGCACGAGGTCCAGCACCCCGGGCAGGCCCAGCAACGACCCGTCGGGCAGAGCGGTCACCGCCGACTTCAGGTGCAGCACCTCCCCCAGGTCGACCGCCACCACCGTGCGGCCCAGCGGGGCGAGCAGGGCCCGCAGCTGACGCACTCCCTCCCCGTTGGTCCGCCCACCGCGGCCGACGTAGACGGTGCGGCCGACCTGCAGCACGTCACCGCCGTCCAGCGTGGCGGGCTCGGTGATCCGGGCCACCCGCAGGCCGAGCCCGGCGACGGCCGCCTCGGCCCCGGCCACCTCACCGCGCCGCGCGACCGCCCCCGGGTGGGTGAGTACGGCCAGGTCCTCGACGACCACCACGGCGTCCTCGATGAACACCGCATCCGGGTGGTCATCGGCCGGACCGACCTCGACCGTGTGCCATCCGGCCCGGTGCAGCGCCGCGACGTACCCGGCGTGCTGCGCGCGGGCCAGCGCGAGGTCCACCGGGCGACGCCGCACGTGGGTGACGATGCCCTCCTCGAGCCGTGGGCCCGGTGGGCGGACCAGGGCCACGCCCCGCTCGGGCACCCGCCCGGCGACTGCCTCGCTCACGAGTCGCTCACCAGCAGACCCCTTCCCACCCGCAGCCGGCTGCACCTACCGGCACGCTATCGGGGGCGCGGGACCTCGATCCCTGGTGACGCCAGGATCGGGCGGTCGGTGGCCCGGCTCTGCCGCACCGCGAGCCGCTGGGCCTGGAACACCAGTCCCACCAACCGCTCGGTGTCCACCGGCGCGATGTCGAGGAACCGCACCCGCGCGTGGTAGCGCCGCGCGGCGACCACCGACACCACCACGGGCACCGGAACGCCGTCCGGCATCCGCAGTTCGAGGAAGAGGCGCGCGCCGGGCGCCAGGTGCGGCGCGTGGTCCCAGTGCACGGCCAGGCCCCCGGCGCTCATGCTCAGCGTGCGGCCCCGCATCTGCTCGTCCAGCGCGTCCAGCTCCTCGAGCTCGCCGGTCGGAGTGGTCGAGCCGGCCGGTGACCCTGGGGTGAGCACCGCTCCGCGCAGCGGCAGGTCCACCACGGCCCGGGTGTGGGCCCGGCGCTGCACCAGGTGCGCCGGGGCCGAGTCGACCGAGCACAGGAACAGCCCGTGGTGCTGAACCACAAGCTCAGCCTCCACCTGGACCAGCCCCACCGGCCCGGGAAGCTCGAGCCGGCCGCGGCCGGCGCCATGGACGTCGGCCAGCACCGGGACGGCCCAGGCACCGGTGAGATCCGCCGCGGCGAGGGCCCGGGCGGACACGGCCCGGCGCGCGGTCCGCAGCACCAGCCGGTCTCCTGCCTGCACCGCAACCACGGGGCACCCACCTGTCCGCTGCTGCTCCGGGAGAACCGTTCCGCCCACCCCGTCGGTCGTCCGCGCGCGGAGTGAAGGGGATCGCCAGAAACAACCCGAAGCCATCCCGTTGATTGCGCCTTGCGACGAATCCACTACTGAATGTCGCTAAGTCCTGTATCTCAGAGTGACTGATACTTCACAATAAGGTGGCATGGGCCGAAGAGATCTGGAACCGAGCGGTGCCGAGCGCTTCGTTGGCCCGCAGGAGTTGTTCTTCTCCACCACTGACCGCCGAGGCATCATCAAGACCGGCAACTCGGTGTTCTCGAGGGTGTCCCAGTACGCCATCGAGGACATGGTCGGCGCCCCGCACAGCATCGTCCGGCACCCGGACATGCCCTCGGGCGCCTACCGGTTGATGTGGGACCGGCTGCTCAGCGGGCGGCCGATGGCGGCCTATGTCAAGAACCTCGCCCGTGACGGTGCCTCCTACTGGGTGTTCGCCACGGTGGTCCCACTCGGGGAGGACTTCCTCTCGGTCCGGATGGCCCCGGCCTCTGCCCTGGCGGACGCCGCCCGGCGGGTCTACCAGACGGTCGCGCAGGACGAGCGTGACCTGGCCGTGCGTGAGCGGCTGCCCCGCCCGGAGGTGGCCGCGGCCGGAGCAGCGCGGATCGAGCAGTTGCTCGGCCAGCTCGGGTACCGCTCCTACGACGAGTTCATGCTGCAGGCGCTGCCCACCGAAGTGGCGGCCAGGGGCCGGTTGCTGAGCACCTCCTTCGCCCGCCCGCAGGCCCACGGAACGCTGGCCGAGATCCTGGACTCGGCCCGGCAGATCGACGGGCAGCTCGAGGTGCTGGTGGGACGGCTGGCCCGCTACACCAGCCTGACCACCGATCTTGGCCCGGCCGCCGACGCCGTGCTGGCCAACGCGACCGGGCTGCAGGCCTCGGTGGACGCCGCCCGCTCCGCCTCCGCCCGGGTCGGCGACCAGGCCCCGGTCCTGCGCAACGTGGCCCAGGTGATGGGGCACCCGATGGCCTCCGCGGTGGCTTCCCTGCGGGAGCTCGCCCCCCGGCTGAGCGAGCTGCGCACCGAGGTGGCCGAGGTGGGCTTCGGGATCGCGCTGGCGCAGTTGCACACCGAGATGATGGGAGCCTTCGCCGCCGAGGTGGTCGACGGCGTTGCCCCGGCCAGCGCGCTGGCCGAGATCCCCCGGTTGTGCGACGCGGTGGATCAGGGCGTGCAGGCGATGGCGGAGGCGATCGAGGACGTCAACCAGCGGCTGCATGCCGTCGTCGACCGGATCCGCCGGTCCGAGGAGTTGCTCGGCGACTTCCGCCGGTTCCTCGGCCAGTGGTGGATCCTGGTGCTGCGACACCGTCAGGGTGGCGCCGTGGCCGACTACCGTGCGCCGATCGACGACCAGTTGGACGCCACGGCCGACCAGCTCGCCTACCTGCGCAGTCTCGGCGACCAGTGCCAGGCGGCGGTCGCGCCCTTCGACCGCTCCCGGCTGGAACCCCACCTGAACCAGGTGCGCGCCGCCGTCGGCTACGCCCGGGTCTGAGCGGACGCACCGCGAGGGCTATCCCTCGCGGGCGACGTCCAGCGCGTGCAGTCCCCGGATCACGAACTCCTGGCGGCGTCGAGGAGACGCAGCGAGGACGACGCCGGGCAGCCGACGACGCAGCGCGCCCAGCGTCGCCTGCACCTCCACCCGGGCCAGCGGCGCGCCCAGGCAGAAGTGGATGCCCGCGCCGAATCCCAGGTGCGGGTTCGGCGTCCGGGTGACCTCGACAGTGTCCGGTGCTGCGAAGACCGCCGGATCCCGGTTGGCCGCCCCGAGCAACGCAGCGATCTTCTGGCCGGCCTCGATCCGCTGACCGGCCACCTCGAGGTCGCGGGTCGCCGTCCGCTCGAAGAGCTGGAGCGAGGAGTCATAGCGGATCATCTCCTCCACGGCCCCGGGCACCAGCGTCTCGTCGGCCACCACGCCCCGCCACTGATCAGGAGAGCGCAGCAGCGCAAGCATGCCGTTCCCGATCACATTGACCGTCGCCTCGTGCCCCGCCATCAGCAGCAGCACGCAGGTCCCGATCACCTCATCCTCGCTCAGCCGGTCGCTTCCGTCGGAGGCCGCGACCAGGTCGCTGACCAGGTCGTTCCCCCGCGGTGCCCGGCGGCGCTCGGCGACCAGGTGGCGCAGGTAGCCCACGAAGGCCGCCGAGGCCTCCTCGGCGGCCGCCTGGGTCGGCGGCTCCAGCCCGTACTCGTACATCTTGACGATCGCGTTCGACCACGGACGCAGCAGACCCCGATCGGACTGGGGGACGCCGAGCAGCTCGGCGATCACCTCCACCGGCAGTGGTTCGGCGACCGCGGCCAGCAGGTCGACACTCACCGCGCCGTCCGCCAGCCGGGAGGTCAGGTCGGCGACCAGGCGGTCGGCGAGCCCGCCGATCCACGGCCGCATCCGCTCCACGTGACCGCGGCCGAACGCGCCGGCGACCAATCGGCGCAGCCGGGTGTGGGTCGGGGGCTCGCTCTCCAGGATCGAGGTGCGGTGCAGCAGGTTGAACGCCGGGAACAGCTCGGCCGGCTCCCGGTCCTGCCAGATCCGGCCCAGCCCCCGGTCACGCAGCACCGCGTCGCACGCGGCATGGGAGACCGCGATGTAGAGACCGAGGCCGGGATGGGCGTGCACCGGCCCCATCCGGCGCAGCGTCGCGAACGCCGGGTAGGGGTCGGCCAGGAACGCCGGATCCCCGGGATCGAACACCTAGGCGGGGACCTGGGGCAGATCGACCAGGGCCGCGGCGAACCGCTCCGGTGAGGTGACCTCGTCGGTCATCCGGCCCGAGAGGTAGGCGTCGTAGGACGCCAGGTCGAAGTGCCCGTGCCCGCAGAGTGCGGTCAGGATCACCTTCTCCTCTCCGGACTCCTTGCACGCCAACGCCTCCCGAATGCACGCCGCCAGGGCGTGGGTCGGCTCGGGGGCGGGCACGATCCCCTCGGTCCGGGCGAACCGGATCGCCGCGGCGAAGCACTCGGTCTGCGGCACCGCGAGCGCCTCGATCAGACCGAGTTCGTAGATGTGCGACAGCAGGGGCGACATGCCGTGGTAGCGCAGGCCTCCGGCGTGGATCGGGTCCGGCACGAAGCCGTGGCCGAGGGTGTGCATCTTCATCAGCGGGGTCAGGCCCGCGGTGTCGCCGAAGTCGTAGGCGTACACGCCCTGGGTCAGGCTCGGGCACGACGCGGGCTCGACCGCGCGAATCGTCGGCGACATGGTTCCGGCGAGCTTCTCCCGCAGGAACGGGAAGGCGAGACCGCCGAAGTTGGACCCGCCGCCGGTGCAGCCGACGATCACATCCGGCTTCTCGCCGATCTTGGCGAACTGGAGGAGCGCCTCCTCGCCGATCACCGTCTGGTGCAGCAGCACGTGGTTGAGCACACTGCCCAGCGCGTACTTGACCTCCGGGTTCTGCGCGGCCACCTCGACCGCCTCGCTGATCGCGATCCCGAGCGAGCCCGGGTGGTCGGCCTGGGTCGCCAGGATCGCCTTGCCGGCCTCGGTCAGGTCCGAGGGCGAGCGGTGCACCGTGGCGCCGAAGACCTCGATCATCATCCGCCGGTAGGGCTTCTGGTCGTAGCTCGCGCCGACCTGCCACACCTCGCACTCCATGCCGAACAGGGCACAGGCGAAGGCCAGGGCCGTGCCCCACTGCCCGGCGCCGGTCTCGGTGGTGAGCTTCTTCACCCCCGCCCTGGCGTTGTAGTAGGCCTGCGGGACGGCGGTGTTCGGCTTGTGCGAGCCGGCCGGCGAGACGCCCTCGTACTTGTAGTAGATGTGCGCCGGCGTATCGAGCGCCCGCTCGAGGCGGCGGGCGCGGTGCAGCGGCGTGGGGCGCCACAGCTTGTAGGCCTCGCGGACCTCCTCGGGGATCTCGATCTCCGGCTCGGCGGAGACCTCCTGCAGGATCAGGGCCTCGGGGAAGATCGCCAGCAGGTCCGCCGGGCCGGCCGGTTCGCGCGTCTGCGGGTTCAGCGGCGGCAGCGGCTCGCCGGGCAGATCGGCCATGAGGTTCACCC
>JBAPWU010000635.1:0-2272 GCA_049283855.1 Kineosporiaceae bacterium | reverse complement strand
CCGACGATCAGCACCACCAGCGCGGTGGCGAGCACCCACGGGCGCGCGACCGCCGGCCGTCCGCCACCTCGACCGCCAGCCACGACCTGCCCGTCGGCCGCCGGCGCCCGGACCTGAGCGGGTCAGGGATTCTGGCCCGGCAACGCCAATCAGCCGGCGGTCAACCCGAGATCGAAGCTGACGTCGCTGGAGGTCACGACGTCCTGGTGCACCTCGACGGCGATCACGTTGTCCCCCGCCACCAGGACGCCGGGCGGCACGGAGAACGAGACCGGCGCGCTCTCCGCGGTTCCCGACACGTTCGCCGACGCCCGCGTCGTCGGGGTCAGCGCCCCGGCCGGCAGGTTGGAGCGGGCCACCTCGGTGCCGTTGACGTACACCGCCGCCCCGTCGTCGCGCACCAGGGACAGGCTCAGCGACGTGACGGCCGACGGGTCCGTCACCGAGAACGTGGTGCGGAAGTAGTAGGCGAGTGACCCGCCGGTCAGCACGGTGGCCTCACCGCCGTCCCCGAAGCCGAGTTCGGCTCGGCCGCTCCCCCAGGCGGTGTCGTCGAAACCCGTTCTCGCCCAGCCGGAGCCTGGATCACCGGCCCGGTAGCGCCAGGTCGCGCCACGAGCCACGAGCGTGCCCAGCGGCAGGGGCAACGTCACGGTCAGCGGTCCGGCGGCCGGCGAGGCGTTGCCCGCCGCGTCCAGCGCCTGCACGGTGTAGGCGGACGTCGCCCCGGGGGTGCGCCCGGAGTCGGTCCACGACGTCGTGCTGACCGTCGCGACCACCACCCCGTCCCGAGCGACCCGGTAGCCGGTGACCGCGCGGTCGTCGGTGCTGGCGTCCCAGGCCAGGCCCGCCCCGGTGGCGGTGACCGTCTCCGCCCGCAGGGTGCCCGGCGTGCTCGGCGGGGTGAGGTCCGGCGCGATCGCCTTGGCGCCCACCAGCTCCAGGTCGAAGCTGACGTCACTGGAGCCCGAGGTGTTGTGCACCTCCACCGCGACCACGTTGGTGCCGGCGACCAGCGCGGCGACCGGCACGGCCTGGGTGAGGTACTGGCCCTCGGCGGTGCCGCTCACCGCGGAGGCCGCTGGGGTGGTCGAGCCGACCGTTCCGGCGGGCATGTTCGAGCGCCAGACCTCGGTGCCGTTGAGGTAGACGATCGCCCCGTCGTCGCGCAGCAGGCGAGCGGTCAGTGCGGAGAAGGCACCGGGGCCCGCGGCGGTGAAGGACTGCCGGAAGTAGTGGGTCAGCCCGGTGGCGCTGATCACCGTGGCCTCGTCGCCGTCGCCGTAGCCGAGTTGGGCCGAGCCCACGGGCCAGCCGGAGTCGGCGAAGGCCGGTGCCTGCCAGGCGGTTCCCTGGTTCGACCCGTTCGACAGGTATCTCCAGCCGGATCCGGCACCGATCAGGGTCTGCGACTCCGGACGGGTGGTCAGCACGAGCGGGGCGCTCGGGGCCGAGACGTTGCCGGCCGGATCGAGGGACTGGACCGTGTAGGTGTACGTCGTTCCCGGGGCCGGCGTCGGGTCGGTCCAGGTGGTCGAGGGCACGGTGGCCAGCGCGAGCCCGTCGCGCAGAACCCGGTATCCCGCCACGAGGTCGTTGTCGGTCGAGGCGTTCCAGGCCAGGGTGGCGCTGGTGTCGGCCACGGCGGTGGCCCGCAGGTTCGCCGGCGCCGTGGGGGGCTGGGTGTCGGGCAGCAGCGGGAACTCGGTGTAGCGCTGTTCCCCGGTCGCGTCGACGATCTCGAAGCCGCCGCCGATCCGCAACTGGTCCGGACCGGGCAGGATGTCGAACACCCCGAGCCCGTTGAGCACCTGGGGCGCGAAGTCGGGCAGCACGGCACCGGACGACGCGCGCAGCGCGACCATCCCGGCCCGGGACTGGCCGGCGAAGCTGAGGTCGAAGTGGCCGCCGGCGTAGACCACCCCGCCGTAGACCGCGATGCCCTGCACGTCGCCGTCCCCGGTGGCCACCCAGCGGATCGCCCCGGTCACGCGGTCATAGGCGGTGACCCGCCCACCGGGACCGCCGACGCCGGCGTAGATGGTGCCCTGGTCCTGCGCCAGGTCATACAGGTAGCAGGGCAGGACGACGTCGGTGCAGGGGATCGGCGGGTGCCAGGCCGTGGCGGCGCCGTTCAGGTCGATCGCCCCGACGAAGCCCCGGGACTGCCCGGACAGGGTGGTGAACTCCCCGCCGACGGCCAGCGACGTGCCGTCCGGCGAGGCCAGCAGGGTCCGCACGGCGGCGTCGGCCGAGCCGGTGAACCCCGCGC
>JBAPWU010000634.1:0-6006 GCA_049283855.1 Kineosporiaceae bacterium | reverse complement strand
GGCCTGGGCGGCGGCGACCTCGGCCTGGGCGGCGGTGGTGCCGGCACGCAGCTGCGCGGTCATCGCGGCCGGGTCACTCGCGGTGTCCAACCGGGCCAGGATCTGCTGCCAGGTCGCGGTATGCCCGGCCGCCTGGACCTGCAGCTGCTCCAGCAGCACCCCGAGCTCGGCCCGGGCGTAGTCCACCGGCACCTCCTGCTCGGCCCGCGTCGGGGAGTCGGCCACGATCCCCGCCCGACGCAGCACCGCCTGTCCGGCCTGCGCCCGCCGGGCCTCCTCCACCCGCGCGGCCTGCCGGGAGTGGATCGGCCCACCCGGGTCACGCTGCCCACAGAACTCCGGCTCCCGCCCCCGGTCCCCGGCCCGCACCGCCGGCGGCCGCCGGCACCCCGGATACCGGCACGTCACACCCCCACCCGGCACTGCGGTCGGTAACGCGCCCTGGCCCAGCGGGCCGGGCCCGCTCGTCTCGTCCACGCCCGTCATCCTCCCCACGCCACCCACAACCCAATAACGTCACCCTAACACATTATCGGTATACGTCTATATACGTTTACGTTATTTACGCATACGATTACCTCGGGGGAATGGGGGGTCCGTGAGAACTCTCACGCAGGTGGCAGTGGTGAGACTGCTCGCTCCGATGTCAGTGGAGCGGGGGTTTGTGCTCACTGCCCTGTCAGCGGCGCGTCGTATGTGCTCACGTCGTTGTCAGTGGCTGCTCGCTGAGATGTCACTGATCTGCTCACTTCGGTGTCAGAGCGTGTCTTGAAACTCGGGTCTCACAGGGATCTTGGCGTGTCGGTGCCCGGAGTGCCCGGATTGGGAGGAGTTCCTGGTAGGTGGGTGGTTGTCGACGCCGCCCAGCCCACCAGGAACTCCAGATGCCAGTCTTGCCCGTCTGCGCATGCGTGTCATGCCCGGTCCACGACACGACCCTGCCCGCACCGCCGAGCTCGCGGTGTGAGGTCTACCCGTCGTCGTCGATCACCGATGCCCAGTGGCGGGTCCTGGAGCCGTTGCTCCCGGCGCCGGGCAACACCACCGGTAAGGGCGGCGCCCCGGAGAAGCACCCCCGCCGACTGATCCTGGATGCGATCTTCTACGTGGTCCGTGGGGGGATCTCCTGGCGCCAGCTGCCCAAGGACTTCCCCCCGCACCAGACGGTCTACGGATTCTTCCGCCGATGGGTGAAATCCGTTGCCTGGCAACACCTCCACGACGCACTGCGAGACCTGGTACGCCTGCACTCCGGGCGTGACCCACTCCCGACCGCCGCGGTGATCGACTCCGCGTCGGTGCGTGGCGCGGACACCGTCCCGGGCATCAGCCGCGGCTACGACGCCGGCAAGAAGGTCAACGGCCGCAAGCGTCACATCGCCGTGGACACCGCCGGGTTGCTCCTGGCCGTGGTGGTCACGATGGCCGGGATCCAAGACCGCGACGGCGGTGCGCGCCTGCTGGCCCTACTGCGGGAGCGGTTCTCCACTGTCACGCTGGTCTGGGCCGACGGCGGCTACGCCGGCCGGCTGGTGATCTGGGCGAGGAAGGTCCTCACGCTGACCGTTCAGGTCGTCAAGCGCACCGACGACCTGGCCGGGTTCAAAGTCCTCCCCCGGCGATGGGTCGTCGAGCGGACGTTCGGGTGGATCAGCAAGCACCGTCGCTGCGTGCGTGACTATGAGACCCTGCCCGAGCACCACGAAACCATGGTCTACATCTCCATGATCATGGTGATGTCCCGCCGACTCGCCCGCACCGGCGACTGGTGACCCGAGTTTCAAGACACGCTCTCAGTGAGCGTGCTGGCGCCGTAGGTTTCTTCGGTCGTGATCAGCGTCCGGCGGCGCTTTCGTCGCTGCTGTCTGACGAGGGGGGTCTGGGCCGTCGTGGGTGTGGATGAGGTGCCTCGTGAGGCGGCGGTGCGTCGGTTGCTGGTGCTGGATGGGGAGGGCCGGCTGGGGACGGCTGATGTGCTCTTGGCGGCTGAGGGGTTGGGTGTTTCGGCGCGGACCCTCTGGCGGTGGGTGGAGCAGGCTCGCGCGGACGCCGGCTTGGGTGCCCGGGCGCGTGCGCGGTTCGAGGTCAGCGAAGAGTTGCGGGCGCGGTTGGCGTTCTGGCGCGGCAATCTCGCCGCGGTTCATCGGGAGTTGGTCGAGGCGCAGAAGGCGGGCGGGCCGGTGGCGCCGAGCCGTCCGACGCTGCAGCGGGCGGTGCAGCGCGATGTGCTGCGCGGGGATCGGGCCGGCCTGCGCGCGGGTGAGCACGCCCGCCGGGCCCATGACGTGTTCCTGTCCCGGCCGGCGACGCATCGCAACGCGGCGTGGGAGGCCGATCATGTCGAGGCGCCGGTGGAGGTCGATGTCGCGGGCGAGCTGAAGAAGCCGTGGGTGACGTGGTTCGTGGATTGCGCCACGAATGTGGTGTGTGGGACGGCGGTGACGCCGGGCCCGGCTAGTCGGGAGAGCATTCTGGCGGCGTTGCGGTCGGCGGTCGCGTTGGAGGCGCCGTACGGGCCGCCGGGCGGGCTGCCGGGTGTGGTGCGGATCGACCGGGGCAAGGACTTCCTGTCTCGGACGGTCGCCTCGGTGCTGGCGGGTTTCGCGGTGAAGGTCGAGGACCTGCCCGCGTACAAGCCGCATCTAAAAGGCACGGTGGAGACGGTGAACGGTGCCTCGAAGGTGATGTTCATGGCGGGTCTGCCCCGCTACACGCAGGCCCAGACGCTGGCCAACGGGCGCCCGGTCGACCCGGACGCGCCGGCGCTGAGGTTCGAGGCGTTCGTGGCCGAGCTGCTGGCCTGGGTGCGGTGGTGGAACACCGAGCACGAGATGGAGGTGCTGGAGGGTCGCACGCCGCTGCAGGCGTGGCTGGCCGATCCCACGCCGATCAGCGCGGTTCCCGCCGGTGACCTGCGGTTACTGATGTTGGAGGACGACGGGCGGGCACGCACCATCGCCACCAAGGGCGTGAAGTGGGGTTCGCGCTGGTACGTGGGGACGTCGTGGATGACCGGGCAGGTCGGCCGGGCGGTCCGGTTGCGGTACATGCCCCACCACCAGCACGAGATCGAGGTGTTCGACGCGAACACCGGTGAGCACCTGGGACCGGCGACCCTGTCTGATCAGGCCAGCTCCGAGCAGATCGCCCAACTGCGCCGGGCCCGGGCCGCGAGTAGCCGGCGTCTGCGCGCCGATCTGAACGCGGCGGAAAAGGTTCGCCGCACCCGGTACGCGGCCGCGACGGCACCGGGCCCCCTCCAGCCGGTCACCGCGGTGACCGCTGCCGAGGCGGACGCCGAGCTGGGCGACGTCGACGCGCAACGACTGCAGGCGGTGGCCCGTCCGGAGCTGATGCCACTGGGGCCTCCGGCGCCGGGTTGGGTGCTGCCCAAGGCCCTGCCACCGCGAACCCCGCCCCGCCCCCGGCCGAGCCTGACGAGCCCGACCACCATGACGGCGGCGCGGTGGCGGCGCAGTGAGCGCGTGGGCGGCCCTGGACGAGCAGGACGATCACTACCTGGGCCTGGCCGGGGCCAACGTGGTGGCCACCCCGGCGCTGCTGGCGCTGCGCGACAACCTGGCCGACGTCGTGGCCGCCAAGGCGATGATGTGCGTGCACGGTGATGCCGGCCTGGGTAAGACCCTGTCGGTGAACGCCTCGCTGCGGGCGCTGGCCCCGGCGGATGTGTGCCGGGTGCAGTTCCGGTCCCGGCCCACGCCCCGCGACATCCGCCACGTCCTGTTCGGGGCCCTCGGCATCGGCGGCAGCCCACCGAGTCGGCCGATCGAGTTCGACGCCCTGCTGAAAGACGCCCTGGCCGAACGGTTCCGGGTGCTGGTCTGCGATGAGGCACAGTGGCTCTCACGCGAATGCTTCGAGCTGTGGCGCCACCTGTGGGACGACCGGCGCACCGACATCGCGATCGTGTTCGTCGGCGGCGGGGACTGCTACCGGGTGCTGCGCCGCGAACCGATGCTCTCCAGCCGGGTCTACGTCTGGCAGGAGTTCCGGCGCCTGAGCCGCGATCAGGTCCTGGCGGTGATCCCGGTCTACCACCCGGTCTGGGCCGGCGCCGACCCGGCGGATATCGCCTACACCGACGCGCATGCCGGGCACGGCAACTTCCGGGCCTGGTCGAAGATCACCTCCCACGTCGTGACCGCGCTGGCCCGGCTCGGGCGCGACATCCCGGACCGCGAAGTCCTTCAATGGGTGTTCAGTCGGCTCGGCGGCACCAGTGCCTGAGCCGGCGCCGGTGCGGGTGCTGCTGGACCCCAATGACGACGTGCGGGTGAGCGTGGGCCTGCTGCAACGCCACGACCCGGCCGGCGGCCTGGTCGTGGCGCATCCGACGCCGGGGATGTCCAGCCCGGCCGCGATCGCCCATGACGTGCTGGGCGCGCTGGGGCGGTCGGTGCGCCGGCTGGCGGCCGAGCGTCTGGCCGGACTCGATCCGGCCGGGCGGGCGGTGGAGGCGTGGCTGCTCACCGACGAGATTGAGGACCTGGTCGTGCTGCGCGCCGACCGGCTCTCAGCGGCCGGCTGGGACTGGCTGCTGCAGGTCTGCCGGCGCACCGGCGTGCGGCTGCTGCTGGTCTGCCACGTTCACGCCGTCCCTGCGGCTCTGGCCGCCGTCCTGGAGAGCGTCGAGCACCAGATCGTCACCGATCTTCACCAGGCCCTGCCGGGCCGAGGGCGCCGTGCGCGAGAACCGGCGAGCAGTCGCACCGAGCTGGAGCCGGCGCCGAAGGCCCGCGATCTGCCGTCCTACGACAGCGAGGACGTCGCGCGCTACCGCAGGCTGGCGCCGGCAACGATCGGCCTGCGGGGGTTCCTGGGGACCGACGAGGTGTTCCAGCAGGGTCAGGCTGCGGCCGGGACCTGGCTGGACACCCACCTCGAGGTCGGCGCCACGGTCCTGGACATCGCGAAGGTGCAGCTGTTCCTGGTCGAACTCGTGCAGGACAGTCCCTCCCGCAATCACACCCTGGCCCGACTGCGCGGGGCGCAAGCCGGATTCCGGGCCCACGGCTTCGACCTGACGCTTCCCCCGTGGAAGCCGATGGCCGACGGCCGGCTGACGGGCCCCGGGCTGGACACCACCAGCGCTGACCTGAGTCCGGCAGTCCTGGAGCGGATCCGGTCCGGGGTCGCGCATCCCGCGATCGGCGCCGGGATCGCCATCAGCCTCCTGACCAGGATGCCGGTCCTGTTCCTGCACCACCTGCCCTGGGAAGCGCTGTCGCCGGACAACACCGTCCTGCGCCTGACCGGGTTCCCCGGCTACGCCAGCCTGTTCCTGAGCACCCAGAAGAAGCGCGGCAAGGCACCGCTCACGGCCGTCTTCCCCGTCCCGCCCGGCGTGCCGCCGCTGCTGCAGGCACTGCGCCACTTCGCCGAACTCGACCCCGACCAGAGGCCGCGGCACCGGATGTTCGCCTCGACAGGATTCACGTTCGAGCGGATCGGTCCGGCCGCCGCGCACTGCGCGATCACGCTGCCTGATCAGCGGCGGCGGGTGCTCGCGAGCCTGTACGACACCTGGCAAGGGTGGGTCACCTGCACGCACACCTCGTGGATGGGCCTACCCTCCGACACCCAGTTCCACCTGGACCAGGCCTTCGATCCCCGCATCGGCCGGGTGAAGAGGGCAGCGATGGAGCGGAGCCGGACACCTCAGTCGCACTGGAACCTGCGAAGCACATCCGAGCCTGTCTCGTGAACGTTCGTTCACTTGACACCAAGATCACGTGTCGATGTCCGAGATCGTCTGGACGACGAGTACCTGTCGTCGCCACCGTTCTCTGCCGACCTCAAATCAGGTGCGCCCGGCCGTCGCTGATCCGTAGCGTGCCGACCGTGCCCCCATCGTTCCTGGAGCAATGATCGAGACCTGTGGATGACATCCACGGCGAGGTGACGTGAGTGGGCGCACCTTCCCGAGGATGATCCGAAGTCTGAAGGTTCCTCGATCAGGCCGACGTTGACGCGTCGGTCGGGAAG
>JBAPWU010000633.1:0-4725 GCA_049283855.1 Kineosporiaceae bacterium | reverse complement strand
GCCGACCACCGGAGCGACGGCGTCGCAGCGGGTCGTCGTGCGCGCCGTGCCCGGCCGGCAGGCCCGGGTGCAGGCGCTCGTGCAGCGGCTCGGTGGGACGGTGACCCGCGAGCTGTCGATCATCGACGGCTTCGCCGTCACCCTTCCGGGCGGCGCTGTCGCCACGCTGCGCGCCACCCCCGACATCGTCAGCGTGACCGCCGACGTCTCGGGTCACGTCATGTCCGTGGACCCCACGCTCGGCTACGACGCCGAGAGCGACATGGGCTCACTGTTCGCGGTGACCAAGATGATCGGCGCCCAGGAGGCCTGGAAGAGCGGCTACACCGGCAAGGGCGTCGACGTCGCCCTGATCGACACCGGCGTCGCCCCGGTCAAGGGTCTGACCAGCGGCAATGTCGTCAACGGGCCGGACCTGTCCTTCGACTCCCAGCGCTCCGACCTGCGCTACCTCGACGCCTACGGGCACGGCACACACATGGCGAGCATCATCGCCGGGCGTGATGCCGCCGGCACGCCGAGCAGCTACGAGAACGCGAAGGCGTTCAACGGTGTCGCCCCCGACGCGCGGATCATCAACATCAAGGTCGGCGCCAGCGACGGCGCGGCGGACGTGTCCCAGGTCATCGCCGCGATCGACTGGGTCGCCCAGCACGCCCACGACTACGGGCTGAACATCCGCGTGCTCAACCTCTCGTTCGGCACGGACTCCACGCAGGACTACCACGTCGACCCGCTCGCCTACGCGGCCCAGGTGGCCTGGCGCAAGGGCGTGCTGGTCGTGGTCGCCGGCGGCAACGACGGCACGAAGAACGTCCAGCTCGCCAACCCCGCCCTGGACGGCAACCTCCTCGCCGTCGGCGCGGAGGACCCGATGGGCACGGCGAGCCTCACCGACGACACCGTGCCCGAGTTCTCCAACCGCGGCACCTCGATCCGCCATGTCGACGTCGTGGCGCCCGGGGTCCACATCCTCGGGCTGCGGGTGCCGAACGGCCTGGTCGACCAGGCCTACCCGTCCGCCCGGGTCGGCACCCGGTTCTTCCGCGGCAGCGGCACCTCGCAGTCGACCGCGGTCGTCTCCGGTGCCGCGGCCCTGCTCTTCCAGCGCTACCCCGCACTGACCCCGCAACAGGTGAAGATGATCCTCACCTGTGGCGCGTCATGGATGGCGAAGGGCACGGCGTTGAACTCCGGCGCGGGCATCGTCAGCGTGACCAATGCCATGGCTCTCTCCTCGTCCTCGACGGCCAAGGCGCTCGCGTCGACGACCACGGCCACCTTCGGTGACGGGTCCGGCTCGCTCGAACTCTCGCGCGGAAGCTCGCACATCAGCCTGGGCGGAGTCGCCCTGACGGGTCAGAAGGACATCTTCGGCCGCGCGGTGGGCTCCACGGCGCTCGCCACCACGAGCCTCGCCGGCACGGCCTGGTCGGCCGACGGGACCTGGAACGGCTCCCGATGGGTCGGCTCCAGCTGGACCTCCACCGGCGACTGGGCCACGGTGACCTGGACCTCGAACACCTGGACCGGATCGCGCTGGGTCGCTGACACCTGGACCTCGCGGCGCTGGGTCTCCGGCAGCTGGGACGCCGCCACCTGGGAGTCGCGGCGCTGGGTGGACAGCTCCTGGGACTCGCGGCGCTGGGTGGCGGCCAGCTGGAGCTGAGCGGCGTGCTCCAGACGCCACCCGGAGCAACCGATACCGGAAGGACCATCACCGGGTAGAGGGGCGGGGCGTGTCGGAGCACCAGGAGCAGCCGCGCGGTGCCCGCGCGCGGTCGTTCTTGGGCCCGCAGGCCCGCGTCGGCCTCGTCTCGTGCGTCCTGGTGGCGGCCGCCGTCCTGATCTGGCGGCTCCCCAACGGCCACAGCCCGGCGGGTCCGGCCACGGTCCACCTCGCCTGGTGGGGGATCGCCGCCCTCACCGCGGCGAGCGAGCTACCGGCGCTGCACATCCAGGTCCGGCGCGAGGCGCAGGCCGTCTCGCTCAGCGAGCTCGCGCTGGTCCCCGCCCTCTTCTTCGCCGACCCCACGGCGATCCTGATCGGCTGGTCGAGCGGCACGATCGCGGTGGCGCTGTGGCGGCGCCAGACTCCCCTGAAGCTCCTGTTCAACCTGTCGCTGAGCCTCGCCGACGCGGCCGTCGCCATCCTCATCTTCCACACCCTGCACGCCTTCCACCGCGAGGTGGATGCGCGGGGCTGGCTGGCCGCTCTCGCCGCGGCGGCGGCGGTGTCCCTGCTGGACACCGTCGCCGTCCTCGTCGTGATCCGCCTCGTCGAGGGTGAGGTGCAGCGCGACGACGTGACCCAGGAGGCGGGACGAGGGCTGGCGACGACCGCGATCACGACGACGGTCGCCCTGGTCGCCGTCCACGCCGTCGACGGCAATCCCGTCGCGGTCGTACCGGTCGCTGCCTGTCTTGCCCTGCTGGTCCTCGGGTACCGCACGTACGGCGCACTGGCCGAGCGGCACCTCACCCTGGAGCGGATCCACCGGGTGAGCCGGGTCCTGAGCGGCACACCGGAGATCGACGAGCTGCTCACCCGGATGCTCCACCAGACCCGGGACGCGCTGCTCGCCGAGTACGTCGAGCTCGCCTTCATCGCGGCCGCGGCCGACGAGCCGCCGCTGCGGGTGACCCTCGACCCCTCCGAGGGCGTTCGGCGCAGCCGGCTGGGCACCGAGCTTGCCGAGCACCCGGTGTGGCTCCGCGTGGTCGTGGACGGCGTGCCGACGGTGCTGGCCAGGGGTGGGCGGGACGGGCAGCATCGATCGTTCCTGGAGGCCCGCGGGCTGCACGATGCCGTGATCGTCCCCCTGCACGGCGACGCGGGGATCGTCGGCGCCGTCCTGGCCGGGAATCGTCTGGGCGAGGTGCGGTCCTTCGACGAGCACGACCTGCGCCTGCTGGTCACGATCTCCGAGCAGGCGGGCGCCGCGCTGCACCGGGGCGAGCTGGCCGATCGGCTGCGGCACGAGGCGGAGCACGACGCCCTGACCGAGCTGCCCAACCGCATGCTCCTGCACCGCCGCCTGGCGGAGGCCTCCTCGTCGGTACGGTCGGGGACCTCTCGCGGATTCGCCGTCGTCGTGGTCAACCTCGCCGACTTCCGTGCCGTCAACGAGGTGCTCGGGCATGCCATCGGCGACCACGTGCTGCACGAGATCGGGCAGCGCCTCGGCGCGGCAGGCACCCCGGGCGATGTCGTCGCCCGCCTCGGCGGCGACGAGTTCGCACTCCTCCTGGCCGGGGTGCACGACCCGGACACGGCGATGGACATGGCTCGACGAGCCCGCGGTGCGCTGGAGCGCCCGATCGATGTCGCCGGGATCGACGTCGAGGTGGGCGCCTGGCTCGGGGTCGCGGTGGCTCCCCTCCACGGCAGCGACGCCGAGACCGTGCTGCAGAACGCCGAGTCCGCGCTCACGACCGCCCGCCGGGACAAGGTCGAGGTGCAGCTCTACACGGCCCGGGCCGACCCCCCGGCCAGCCCGGCCCGGCTGGCCCTGCTCGGCGAGCTGCGGCAGGCAATCCACAGCGATCAATTGGCGATGTTCGTGCAGCCCCAGGCCGACGCGCAGACGGGCTCGATCGTCTGCGTCGAGGCGCTCGCCCGATGGCGCCATCCGGTGCGCGGGCTGGTGGGACCCGCCGACTTCATCCCCCTGGCCGAGCGCACGGGACTCGTCCGCCCCCTGACGTCGTGGATGCTCGCCCGGGCCGTGGAGACCTGCGGAGCGTGGCGAGGCGCCGGTCCCGTCGGCGACCACGCCCTCGGCATCGCGGTGAACCTGTCGCCGCGCAGCGTCCTCGACCCCGAGCTGCCCCGGGTGGTCGAGGCCCTGCTACAGCTGCACGGCCTCCCCGCCGCGGACCTGACCCTGGAGATCACCGAGAGCTCGGTCCTCGACGATCCCCGCCGCACGCGGGACGTTCTCGAACGGCTGCGGACCCTCGGCGTGCGCATCTCGATCGACGACTTCGGGACCGGCTACTCGTCGATGTCCTACCTTCGGGATCTGCCCGTCGACGAGGTGAAGATCGACCGGACCTTCGTCGCGGAGATGCTGCGCCGCCCCGGTGACGAGGCCATCGTGCATGCGATCGTCACCCTGGCCGCCAATCTCGGGCTGGAGACGGTGGCCGAGGGCGTCGAGGACGCCGCGACCTGGCAGCGGCTGGCCGACATGGGGTGCACCCGCATCCAGGGCTTCCACCTGGCCCGTCCGATGCCCCACGAGGACCTGCCGGGCTGGCTCGGGCGCGCTCCCGATCAAGGTGTACCAACCACCTCCGCTGTCATTCCCCGCCCGCTGCGCGGGTGATCGCATCGAGCGTGGCCGCGACGCCGGCCGACGTGGACAGCGGCAACACCCAGGCGTCCTGCCCGCTGCTGCGCGCCGACACCGCCTCGACCATGAGGGCGTAGGCGTCGCAGGCGGGGAACGTCTCCTCGCGTTCGACCCCGGCCTCGACCACTCGCAACCCGCAGGGCTCCCGCCAGGTGGTGAAGGCCTGTCCGAGGAGCTCCAGCGACATCCCGTCGGCGTCCACCTGCAGCACCTGCGCCTCGGGGCGCTCCAGCGACGCCGTCACCTCCGCTGATCCGTTGGGGTGGGCCAGGACTGCGGACGTGGTGAGGTCGACCCCGGTCGGGCCGAGCCGGCGCTCGGCACCGGCCACGGACACCTCGCCCGGTCGGAGCGCCGCCAGCGCCGC
>JBAPWU010000632.1:0-2359 GCA_049283855.1 Kineosporiaceae bacterium | reverse complement strand
CTCTCCGCGACCGCCGCGGCGGACGTGCCGGGCAGCGCGGCGAGCAGCACCGCCGTCGCATGCCGGCACAGCGGCCCGGTGCCACAGGTGCACGACCCCGACACGGAGGCGGTGGCGCCGTCCGGATCGCGCCGGAGCAGGGCGAGCGCGGTGTGCGCGTCGCGTCCTGAGCCGACCCGGCCCTGCAGATGGCCGTGAGACAGACTTCCCTGCAGGTCGTGCACCTCTCCACGGCGCAGGTGCTCACGGGCCATCAGGAAGGCACGGGTTCCGGCCGCCTCGTGCACCGTGATCTCCGGACCGGTCATGGTCAGCACCGCCACGCTCGTCCCCTCCCGAACCCGTTCCATCAGGTGACGGAACCCTATCCAGTGGGTCCGACAGAGACGTGGACGTCGCGATCGCTCTCCGCGACCGCCGCGCCGGACGTGCGTGGAGGTTGGCCCATCCTCCGTGGGCACGGCGTGACGTCGTGCCCACGGGACGGGCACCGTGTGACGCCGTGCCCATGACGAGGGCGGCGGGGGAGGTCGCCGGGGGAGGTCAGTGGAAGAGGCGCAGGGTGTCCAGGGAGATGCCGACGATGTCGCGCTCGACCAGGTTGGAGCGGCGGTCGGCGACGATCCGGAACAGGCCCGGGGTGTCGGTGCGCAGCCAGCCGACCGGCTCGGCGCCCGGATCGCCGAGGCAGATCTGGGCAGTGTCCAGACCTCGCTCGGTCGCGTCCACGAGCGTGACGTCGACCGGTGGGGTGCCGCGGGCGACCGACCGCTCGACGAGCAAGGTCAGCGCCTCGGGCAGACCGGCGCTGGCATAGGCGTCCGGCACCCCGAGGGCGTCCCGGACGTCCCCGCCGTGGATCCACTCCCCCAGCGCCACCGTCGCCACGGCCGGTGAGCGTTCGGCCAGCGAGTACCCCAGGGCCAGTTCGGCCAGCACATCGGCGATCGGCCAGGCGCGGCGCTCCTCGACCGCCACCTGGTTCTCCTCAGGAGTGAACCCGTAGGGATCGACCCGGGTGGCGACCTGGATCAGGATCGCGGCGCAGTGGGCGAGCACATCGCGCACCGACCAGCCCTCGCAGACCGTGGTCCTTGAGAAGTCTGGGATCGAGGTGCCCTCCAGGAGGGGGAAGAGCTCGTCGCGTTCGGCCCGCAGCAACCGGGTGTGCACCTCGCTCACAGCGACGAGGCTAGACACCCGGCCGGGCGAAAGCGACCACCCCGCCGCTGTCGTCGATCATCGCGGCCACCGCTGGGAAGAGCCACAGCGCGCAGATCGCCAGCACGCAGGCCACCAGGGCCAGGGCGAGCAGGACCCGGACGACGAGCGGGCCGGGCAGGTGGCTCCAGATCCAGGCATAGATCACGTCGCGTCACCGGACCCGGATCGTGTCGAGCACGGCATGGACGACCCAGCGTCGCTCCGCCGAGTACACCGGATGGCAGCTGGTCAGGGTGAGCATGGCTCGCACCGGCGCCGCCGCGGGATCGTCGGGGTTGCCCGCGACCACCTCGGACTCCCGCGGCGCCACCACCCGATGGCCGGTGACCCGGTAGGTGTACCAGCCGGTGGCGGTCTCGACCACGATCGCGTCTCCGATGACCAGGCGGTCGATGTTGCGGAATGGGCGCCCGTAGGTGGTCCGGTGCCCGGCGATGGCGACGTTGCCGACCTGACCGGGCAGTGCGGTCCCCCGATAGTGTCCGACCCCCTGGTCGAGCTCTCGCGGAGCGGTGCCCTCGAGCACCGGCCGCTGCCAGTCCCGCCCGAACCGGGGGACGTGCAGGACGGCGAGGACGACCCCCTCGGACCCGGACGTGCCCGGCCGCGCGGTGCCCGCCGCGGCCCACGCGCTGCGCGTCCGATCAGTGATCGCCTCGGCGCGCCGGAGCGCACCCAGATCGGTCCACCACACCTGCCAGGCCACGAACAGCAGCACCAGGACCCCGGCGGTGACCAGCAGTTCGCCGGCCCCGGTGAGCAGGGCGGAACGGCGCGCCCCTCCGTCCTGTGCGAGGCGTTCAGGCGCGATCGACGCCACGCAGCACGCAGACCACGTCGGCCGGAGCCGTGAACCGGGCCGCCACCTTCCAGTCCTGGTGGGCGCCGGGGGCGACCTTCAGCGTCGCGGTCTCGCGCGCCAGCACCGTCGAATGCTTGTCGGTGAAGCTGACCACGATGGTGTAGCCCGCCGCCTGATGCTGCGCGTTGGTCACCGTGCCGGCCGCCGCCCAACCCTCGGCGCTGCGCGCGCAGGCCGTGAGCGCGACGTCCTTGCGTGCGGCGGGTTCATTCACGATCGAGGCCACCGGGGAGGCTGCGGCAGAGGCGGGAACGGCGGACGCCGCGGGGCTCG
>JBAPWU010000631.1:0-13704 GCA_049283855.1 Kineosporiaceae bacterium | reverse complement strand
ACCCCGGGGGGCAGACCGAGGCGACCGCTCCGAGGGAGCCCACCACGGCCGGTGTCACCTGCTCGCCGCGGGCCTGCGCGGCGCGCTCACCGATCAGGTCGGCCAGGCCGGCCACGAACAACGGATGGGTGCCCACCGTGGCTGCCCGCACGAAGGCCAGTCCGAGCCGGTCGGCGAACCCGGCCGCCTCGGTGTCCAGGTCGTGCACGACCTCCATGTGGTCGCTGATGAACCCGATCGGCACCACCACGACGCCGGTGACCCCGGCCCGGGCCTGCTCCACCAGGTGGTCGCCGATGTCCGGCTCCAGCCAGGGCTGGCGGGGCGAGCCGGACCGCGAGCAGTAGACGAGATCCCAGCCCAGCCTCCGGCCGAGGCGGACCGAGACCGCCTCGACGACCGCCTCTGCGACGCTGAGGTGCTGGCGGGTGTAGGCGTGACCCTGCGGGCCCGATGCGGCGTCCATCGCGACCGGCACGGAGTGGGTCACGAACACGATCCTCGGGATCCGGACGGCGACGTCGGACACCCCCGTCAGGGCGGTCAGGGCGTCGACGACCGCCTCCACCGTGGGGGCGATGAAGCCGGGGTGGTTGAAGTACGGCCGAACGGTGTCCAGGCGCATCGAGCGCGACTGCGCGGCGAGCCCCGCCAGCGCCGCCTCGAGGTCCTCGCGGTACTGCCGGCACCCCGAGTAGCTCGAGTAGGCGCTGGTCACCACCGTGACCAGGTGCCGGGAGCCGGCCTCGTGGGCCTCACGCAGCGTGTCGGCCAGGAAGGGGTGCCAGTTCCGGTTGCCCCAGTAGACCGGCAGGTCGCAGCCCCGGCCGGCCAGCTCGGTGCGCAGCGAGGCGACCAGGGCGCGGTTGGCGTCGTTGATCGGGCTGCGGCCGCCGCGGGCGTAGTAGTGCTCGGCGACCGACTCCAGCCGCTCGGCCGGGATGGCCCGCCCCCGGGCGACGTTCTCCAGGAACGGCATCACCTCGTCGGCACGCTCCGGCCCACCGAAGGACAGCAGCAGCACCCCGTCATACGGCGCGTAGATCTCACTCACCCCGGAATCCTCGCACTGCCCCGCCCCCGGCACGCTCGGTAGCCGGCAACGGCAGCATGTGGACGCCACGCCCGCCGACATGCTTCGCCATCCGTGCGGACAGTGGCACAGTCGGACCAGGACGCAGCTGCAGGAGGGGGGACGCATGCAGGACCTCACGCTCGTCGGCGTCCATGACGACGGCGAGCACCTCGTGTTCGCCGGTCCGGAGGGCCACAAGTTCCGGGTGCGGGTGGACGAGCCGCTGCGCGCTGCCGTGCGCCGGGACCGGCCACGCCTGGGTCAGCTGCAGATCCAGCTCGACGGCACCCTGCGCCCCCGCGACATCCAGGCCCGGATCAGGGCCGGCGAGAGCGCCGAGGACATCGCCGAGGAGTCCGGCATCCCGGTCGGACACATCCGTCGCTACGAGGGCCCGGTACTGGCCGAACGCGAGTTCGTCGTCCGCCAGGCCCGGGCGGTGCGGATGCGCGGGATCTCCCGGCTGGACGGCACCGTGCCCACCCTCGGCGAACTGGTGACAGAGAGGCTCGCGGCACGCGAGGTCCAGCACGGCGAGAGCTCCTGGGACGCCTGGCGCAGCGAGGACGGCTCCTGGGTGGTCGCGCTCGGCTTCACGGCCGGCACGCGCGAGCGCCGGGCCCGTTGGACCTACGACGCCCAGCTCAGGCATGTGGTGCCCCAGGACGACGAGGCGCGCTGGCTGACCGATCACGAGCCGCCGGCGGCCAGCCCGGGCGCGGCGACCCACCGTCGCCTGGTCCCGATCCGGTCCGCCGATCCGCTGCGCAGCCCCGAGGAGGCCGTGCAGGACCACGTCTACGACGTCGAGGCGGACGGCGCGGTGCGGCCCACCGCCTGGCCGGCGGCGTCCACGGTCGACCTGCTCGACACCCTGCGCGAACGGCGCGGACGGCGTCAACGCCCGATCGCCGACCTCGACGACTTCGACGACCTCGACCCCTCCGACCTCGACCTGCCGAGCAGCCCTCCGGAGCCCCCTGCGGCCCACCCGGCCCGGTCACGGCCCGAACTGGCCCTCGACGCCGAGGTGCTCACCCTGCCCGAGGCCCCGGTGGTCGTCCCCGATCAGCAGCCGAACGGCGCCGACCGGGCGACCGGCTCCGCCGCCGTGGCGGCTCCCACCACAGCTCCCACCACAGCTCCCACCACAGCTCCCACCACAGCTCCCACCACAGCTCCCACCACAGCTCCCACCACAGCTCCCACCACAGCTCCCACCACGGCTCCCGCCCCGTCTCCCGCCACTCCGCCAGTGCCCACCCGGCGCGGCAAGCGGGCCAGCGTGCCCAGCTGGGACGACATCGTCTTCGGCGGCCGGCGGGAGTAACCGGTCACCGGTCACCGGCCGCCCAGGACCGCCAGCAGGGGCACCTGGAGCTCGTCGTCGGTCCGGGCACCGTGCAGGCCGATCAGCCGCAGGATCTCCGGGCGCGCCGTCCGCGAATCGATCACTGCCCAGGGGCCGAGAGCCGATCCCACGACGTCCCCGATCCGGGGCGCCACGCGGGGGTGCACGGCTCCGAACCACCCCGCCGCGATGGCCTCGTCCCGGGTGCGCAGGTCCATCCGCTCCCCCAGCCGCTCCCGCCAGGCGGCGAGCACGTCCGCGCGGGCGCCGTCCACGCAGTACAGGTGCAGGCCGCGCGGCTCGCCGCCCACGTGACGCACCCCCGCGGCGAGATCGTCGTCGTGGGCCACGTCGAGGCGGTTCTCGAACGACACGTCGACCATGCCGTGGTCGGCGGTGACCACGACCAGAGTGTCGTGGCCGACGCGCTCGACCAGTTGCTGCAGAGCGGCATCCGCGACGGCGAGCTCCTCCCCCCACTGCCAGGAGTCGCACCCGCGCTCGTGCCCGACCTTGTCGATCTCGCCCCAGTAGAGGTAGACCAGCCCCCGCCCGCCCGGCCCGAAGGACGCGAGGGCGGCCAGCGTGGCGTCGAGCCGATCCTGCAGCCCGGCCCCGGCCATGAACCGTCCGCCGCGCAGCGCCGCCTCGGTCAGGCCCGACCCGTCGAAGTAGGCCGGGCCCACCCTGACCACGTCGATCCCGACCGCGACCAGGTCCTCGAACACGGTCCGTCCGGGCTGCCAGAGCACCGGGTCGACCAGCGGATCCCAGGCCAGCTCGCTGAACAGCACGTCCCGGGCGGGGTCGAGCACGTCCAGCCCCACGAGGCCGTGAGTGCCCGGCAGGGTGCCGGTGCCGAAGGTCCCCATGCTGGTCGCGGTGGTGCTGGGGAAGCCGCAGCCGATCACCTCACGCGGGTGGGATCGCAGGAACGGAGCATGCCCGCTGCGGCGGGCGAGCAGACGTTCCCCCAGGCCGTCGAGCAGGACCACGACGGCCCGTCGCGCGGGCGGAAGGGCCAGCCGTGGCTCCCCCCGGACCGCGCTGCCCAGCGCCGCGGCCACGGACGGCAGCACATCCGCCAACGTGGCCGGGTTCACCGACCGGGTCGTGCCGCTGCGGCGACCGCAGCCGAGAGGTCGCGGGCGAAACCGACCGCCGACTGCACGGCGTCCGTGCCCTCGGCGTCGCTCGACAGGCGCAGGGTGATGTCGTCGGCGGCGGCACTGCCGGTGTAGCCGTGGTCGGCCTCGCACTCGGGGTCCGCGCAGCCGGCGGGCTCCAGATCGATCCGGCTCACCCCACCCCAGCCGATGCTCATCGTCAGCTCGCGCGGCGTGGCCCCGCTGCGGTGCTGCTCGGGCCGGGTGACGGCGTGCGAGAGCACCAGCGAACGCACGTGGTGCAGGGCCACGGACTCGGTGCTGGCCGAGGCGTACGGCTCGGGGCTGAGCGCATCGGGATCGTGATCGTCGGCGTGGGCCAGCACCAGCCGGCTGGGGGTGAGCGCGAGCACGGTCACGTGCCGCCGCACCTCGTCGCGGTCGAAGGTGGTCTCCGGATGCACCAGGAAGCTGCGCACCTCCTCGCCCGCCAGCGCCACATCGAGGACGTCGCAGATCAGTTCGGGGTAGTAGCCCGCCCGTTCCACGTCGATTCGCAGCTGTTTGGGCAGCCCGTTGCTCACGCGGCTCACCGCGGTCTGTCGCTCACGCACGGGGCCCATCCTGTCACCCTCGGCGTCACGGTGAGGCGCTCAGCTTGCGCCGGTCGTCGAGCCGGGTCAGGGTTTCCAGCCGGACCGTGGCGGCGAGCACGGCGATCCCGCGTTCGGAGACCACGACCGGGTTGAGGTCGACCGACGACACATCGGGCTGTTCGTCCGCCAGGCAGGAGACCCGGGCCAGCAGATCCTCGAGAGCGTCGATGTCGACCGGGTGGGCCCCCCGGTGGCCGAACAGCTTGGGTGCCGCGCGCACCGACCGGATCATGTCGTGGACGTCGACATCGGTCAGCGGGGCGACCCGGTGGGAGAGGTCCCCGAGCAGCTCGCTGGCATCCCCGCCCAGCCCGAAGGAGACCACCGGCCCGTACTGGGCGTCCTCGACGGTGCGCACCACACAGGCCACCCCCACCGGCGCCATCCTCTGCAGCACCAGGTCGGCCCCGCCCATCGGGCCCAGCTGAGCGGTCATCTCCACCACGTCGCGGGCCAGTTCCTTGGCGTCGGCGATGTCCAGCCGCACCCCGCCCAGGTCGACCCGGTGCCTCAGGTAGGGAGCGGTGGTCTTGAGCGCGACCGGCCAGCCCAGCCGGTCGGCCGCCTCCTGGGCGTCGGCGGGGGTGCTCACCGCGAGCGAGGGCCAGACCTCGATCCCGTAGTGCGCCAGCAGTTCGGCCGCCCGGCGAGGGTCCAGCTCGATCCCCTCGGGGTGCTCCCCGAGAATCGCCTCCACCATCTTCTCGGCGGCCGCCGGGTCGCAGGAGGAAGGGTCCAGCGGGGCGCCATGGGGCCGGCGGCGCCAGGCGGCGTACCGCGTCACGTCGGCCAGCGCGAGGACGGCCTCCTCGGGGGTCTCGTAGGTCGGCACCCGTCGCGCGCCGTTCCGCTCCGCCACCAGGTCGGGACGGTCCCAGCCGATCAGGCAGCCGACGACCGGCTGGCGGGCATCCGCGGCGGTCTCGGCCAGCACCCGGGCCACGTCGTTGGTGTGCGCCAGCACGGCCGGGGCGAACACCGCGACCACGGAGTCGACGTCCGCGGCGGCGAAGGCCGTCTGCAGCGCGTGCCGGAACTCCTCGGGCCCGGCCAGTTCCGGAACGGCGACCGGGCCGTGCACCACCGCCAGGTCCAGGGCCACGCAGGCGTCGGCGACCATGGCGGCCAGGGCCACGCTGTTGGCCACCACCGCGACCCGATTCCCCTCGGGCAGCGGCTGGTCGAGCACCAGCTGCGCGACGTCGAAGAGCTCGTGCAGGGTGCGGACCCGGATGCACCCGGCCTGCTGGAGCATCGCGTCGAACGCCTCCGCCGGCGCCTGCGACGTTCCCCGCTGCACCTGACCGGGCGGGATGCCGAACCCTGAGGTTCCCGAGGTGAGCACCAGCACCGGCTTGACCCGCGAGACGCGTCGGGCGATCCGGGAGAACTTGCGCGGGTTGCCGGTGCTCTCGAGGTACAGGCACACCGCATCGGTGCGCTCGTCCGCCTCCCAGTACTGCAGGCAGTCGTTGGCCGAGACGTCGGCCCGGTTGCCCGCGGAGAGGAAGGTCGACACCCCCACCGACCGGCGCTCGGCGAAGTCGAGCACGGCGACCGACAGCGCACCTGACTGGCAGAACACCCCGAACCGCCCTGACGGCGGCGCCGAGCCACGCAGGGAGATGTTCAGCCGCACCGTCGGATCGGCGTTGAGGATGCCCCAGGAGTTGGGCCCGACCACCCGCATGCCGTCGGCCCGCGCCAGCCGGACCAGTTCCCGCTGACGGGCCAGCCCCTCCTCACCGGCCTCAGCGAACCCGCCGGAGACGACCACCAGACCCTTCACGCCGGCCTCGGTGCACTCGTGCACGACGTCCAGCACCGCGGAGGCAGGCACGGCCACCACCGCCAGATCGACCGGGCGGGGCACGTCGGCGAGCCGGCGGTGCGCGGGGATGCCCAGCACGCTGTCGGCCTCGGGGTGCACGACGTGCAGGGCACCGGTGAATCCGCTGGCCTGCATCGCCGTGAGCAGGGTGCGCCCGATCGTCCCCTCCCGGCGGCTTGCCCCGATCAGCACCACCGAGCCGGGGTTGAGCAGGGCATACATGCTGCTCGCCTCGGCCCGGTGCTCACGGGCCTCCATCACGGCCCGGGACCGGTCGGTGGGGTCGATGTCGAACCCGAGGGTGATCACCCCGTCCTCGTACCGGTGGGTGACCTCGTACCCGGCGTCGTGGAAGACGGCCATCATCTTGCGGTTCTGGGGCAGCACCTCGGCCACGAACCGGTGCAGCCCGTTCTCCCGGGCGGCGGCGGCCAGGTGTTCGAGCAGCACCGAGCCGACCCCCCGGCCGTGGTGCACGTCGGAGATGTTGAAGGCCACCTCGGCCGTGTCGGGGGTGACCCGGTCGTACCGGCCGACCCCGACGAGGTGGTCACCGATCGTGATCACCATCGCCACCCGGTCATGGTGGTCGACCACGGTGAACCGCTCCAGGTCGCGATCGGACAGCCGTGGCATGGGGGCGAAGAACCGCAGATAGACCGACTCGGGGGACTGCGCCAGATGGAAGCGCTGCAGGGCCTCGGCGTCGTCGGGCCGGATCGGGCGCAGATGGGCGGTGCCCCCGTCGCGCAGGACGACGTCGGCCTCCCAGTGCCCGGGATAGGCGGGCTGTCCTGTCGCCACGAACGGAAGCCTACTGACCCCCGGCCTCTTGCCGTGCGGCACAGCGGGTGCCATCGTGCGCGATATGATCGACGCCACGCCGCCACCAGGCCTCGGCCGGCCCCCAGCTTGGGCAGCGTTCACCGTTGCTTCACCTGATGCTCATGCGGCGTTCCGTGAGGCTCGCGATCTGCTGCTCGGGCTGCGCGAGGACTACCCCGAGGCCAGTGCCCGCTTCCGCTGGCCCGAGCTCTACCAGTTCAACTGGGCCCGCGACTGGTTCCGATCATCTCGCCGCCGACCCGGTGACCGGTGCCCGCACGGCGTTGTGGGTGCTCGACCCGGTCGAGGGTGACGTACGACTGAGCTACGCCGACCTCGCCGACCGCTCGCGGCGGGTCGCCGCCGGGTTCGCGGCGCTGGGCATGGCCCGCGGTGACCGGGTGCTGGTCATGCTGGAGAACCAGGTCGAGCTGTGGGAGACGATCCTCGCCTGCATCCGGCTGGGCTCGGTGGTCATCCCGACCGCGACCGAACTGGCGCCGGCGGACCTGCGCGACCGGATCGAGCGTGGCGCCGTCCGGTTCGTGATCACGCGCTCGGAGGACACCGCCAACTTCGCCGGGTACCAGGGCGGCTGGACGCCGATCTCGGTGGGGCCCCCGACCGAGGGCTGGCAGGACTTCGCCGAGGCCGCCCAGGCACCCGCCGCGCGGAGCCGGGACGCCGGGACCGAGGCCGGCGACACCCTGCTGCTCTACTTCACCTCGGGCACCACGGCGCGACCGAAGCTGGTCGAGCACACCCACGGGTCCTACCCGGTAGGGCACCTGTCGACGATGTATTGGATCGGGCTGCAACCGGGCGACGTCCACCTCAACGTCGCCTCCCCGGGCTGGGCCAAGCACGCGTGGAGCACGGTGTTCGCCCCGTGGAACGCCGCCGCGACCGTGCTCGCCCTGCGCTCGCCCCGCCCTGACGCCCAGACCCTGCTCTCGGCGATGGAACGCTGCCGGGTGACCACGTTCTGCGCCATGCCCACCGTGTGGCGGATGCTGGCCGAGACGCCGCTCGAGCCGTGGCGCGACCGGCTGGTGCTGCGCGAACTGGTCGGGGCCGGGGAGCGCCTCGACGCGACGGTGATCGAGCGGGTGCCTGCCGCGTGGGGTCTGCAGATCCGGGAGGGGTTCGGCCAGACCGAGACCACGGCACAGATCGGCAATCCGCCCGGCCAACCGGTGCGGGCCGGCTCGATGGGCCGCCCCCTCCCCGGCTACCACGTGGCCGTCCTGGACCCGCTAATGGCCGGCTACCGCAGCGACGAGAGCCGCACTGCCGAGGCGATGTACGACGGGTACTACCACACCCGCGACATCGTCCGGCAGGACGCCGACGGCTACCTCAGCCACGTCGGGCGGGCCGACGAGGTGTTCAAGGCGGCCGACGTCCGGATCTCCCCGTTCGAGCTGGAGAGCGTGCTGGTGGCGCACCCCGCGGTCGCCGAGGCTGCCGTGGTCCCTTCGCCGGACCCCCAGCGTCGGGCCGTGCCCAAGGCCTTCGTGGTGCTGGCCGAGGGGTGGGAACCCAGTGCCGAGACCGCCGCGATCATCCTGCGCCATGCCCGGGACAACCTGTCGGTGCACAACCGGATCACCCGGCTGGAGTTCGCGGAGCTGCCCAAGACCATGGCCGGCAAGGTGCGCCGGGTGGCCCTGCGGGAGGTGGAGCAGGCCCGCCGCGCCGAGGGGACCGACCGGCGGGGCAGCGCCGAGTTCTGGGCGGAGGACCTGGCCGGGCTCTGATCCGGCCCGGCCGGCCCCCGCCTCGAGGCGTCAGCCGATCACGCGGCCGGCGCTCCAGCGCGAGGTCCAGATCTTCACCTTGCGCACGGTCTTGCCCGAGCTCGGTGCGTGCCAGATCATGCCGTCGCCGGCGTACACGGCCACGTGGTACTTGTGGGCGCCGCCGAAGAACACCAGGTCGCCCACGCGGATCTGCGACTTGCTGATCTTGCGGGAGGCCCGGTACTGCTGCTGCGCGGTGCGCGGCAGGGCGATGCCGTTCCGGGCGAAGACGTACTTGGTGTACCCGGAGCAGTCGAACGCCCGCGGCCCGGTGGCGCCGTAGTGGTAGGGGCGCCCCTTCAGGGAGGCGGCGGTGCGCAGGACGGCACCGGCACGAGCCAGCGCCGCGGCCTGGGCCGAGGTCTGGGCGCTGGTGACGCTGGTCGTGGTCGTGGTCGTGGTCAGAGCCGCTGCGGCTGGGGCCAGGGGTGCCGCGCCGGCCGTCGTCGGTGCCATCAGCACCGCGGACGAGGTGAGCGCGGCCGTGGCCAGGGCGAGAGCGGGCATGCGGAATCGAGCATGGACGAGCGACATGGAGGGAGGTCCTTCCGATTTCGCCTACGAGGTGAGCTGTCGGGTTCGGGCTGGGAAGGTCGCCCGGCCGGTGGGAACCGGCTTCACCCCGAGGTGGCCCTGGGGCCACCGATAGGTGGGTCCCCCGCTTCCGCCGTGATCTGGTCAGGAATAGTGATGGGCGCGGCGTCAATGCCGCTTGCGAGGATCGCTCACCGGCGGAACTCGGCGTGAGAGCAGATCCGATGACCCTTTTGGGTCACTGGATTCAACATTGCACGAGTTCCACCCGATAACAAAGTCATAACGGAGACCAGTTCTTCGCAAAATAGACATATCAGGCGTGATGCTGGTCACGACGTTGACAGTGATCCCTGCCATAGATACCCCGGAATTGTGGCTCTGACCTGCACTGATAGCGTCCGGGACCAATATCGGGTGGACAACCGAGCGAAGGTGAGAGTTGAGAGTGGAATTCACTGACGTCGTTCGACACCGCCGAATGGTCCGTCGATACGGATCCGAACGAGGCGTTTCCCGGGATGCGGTGACCCGTTTCCTGGACCTGGCGACCCGCGCTCCGAGCGCCGGTTTCAGCCAGGGCTGGGATTTCCTGGTCCTGTCCACCCTGGCCGATCGGGAGCGTTTCTGGGAACTCACCGCCGATGCCTCGGCGGCGGCCGACACCTGGCTCGAGGGGATGCGCACGGCGCCGGTGCTGGTGATCTGCCTGTCCGATCCCGAGCGCTACCTCGACCGTTATGCCGAGCCGGACAAGGGCTGGACCGACCGGGACCCCGATCGCTGGCCGGTGCCCTACTGGGACGTCGACACGGGCATGGCCGCGCTCCTGCTGCAACTCGCCGCCGTCGACGAGGGCCTCGGCACCTGCTTCTTCGGTATTCCATCGGAGCGGATATCCCTTGTCCGGCAAGGGTTCTCGATCCCTCAGAACCGGCGTCCGGTGGGGGTGGTGAGCATCGGTCACCCCGTTGCCGACCGGCGTTCCCCCTCGTTGCGGCGGGGGCGGCGTGCGCTCGCCGACGTCGTTCACGACGGTGCCTTCGGCACCGGCTGGCAGGCCTGAGCATTGGCGTTCGGTGGGTCGCTGACCGATCCCAGCACCGGCACGGGCGAGAATGACCGCAGTGTGCATGGACGAGAGATGAGGGGACAGCTGGCATGGCCGGCCCGAAGACACCGCCGCCCGGTGAGTTCACCGAGCGGATCGTGGACATCGACGTCGAGCAGGAGATGCAGGGCGCGTTCCTGGAGTACGCCTACTCGGTGATCTACTCGCGCGCCCTGCCGGACGCGCGGGACGGGCTGAAACCGGTGCAGCGCCGCATCCTGTACTCGATGGCCGAGATGGGCCTGCGACCGGACCGGGCCCACGTCAAGTGCGGGCGGATCGTCGGCGACGTGATGGGCAAGCTGCACCCGCACGGGGACGGCGCCATCTACGACGCCCTGGTCCGGCTCGCCCAGGACTTCACCCTGCGGATGCCACTGGTCGACGGGCACGGCAACTTCGGCTCGCTGGACGACGGACCGGCCGCCTACCGCTACTGCGTCACCGGGGACACCCGGATCCGCCTGGCCGACGGGCGCTCCCCCCGGATCGCCGACCTCGCCGCCCTGGAGCCGGACTCCGAGCGTCCCCTCGACCTGGACGTCCTGGACCGCAACGGCCTGCCCGTGCGGGCCAGCGCGATCTTCCACTCGGGCTCGCACCCGGTGATCGCGGTGCAGACCGATTCGGGTCATCAGCTGCGCGGGAGCCACAACCATCCGGTTCTGGCCCTGTGCCTGGTCGACCAGGTGCCGCGGCTGATCTGGCGCCGGCTGGACGAGCTCCAGCCCGGCGAGGTGCTGTGCCTGGCCCGCAACGCGCCCCTCGACGCTGAGCCGACCACCGCAGAACGTCACCTGGGGGTGCTCCTCGGCGCCTGGGTCAGCAGGGGGTGGGCGAGCCGGACCCGCGCCGCCTTCGCCACGACCGACCAGGCCTTCTTCGACGACGTGGTCCGCGCCTACGACGACCTGGTCGGCGGGCCCACGGTCGTCGACCAGCGCCCGGTGCATCGCTCGGGAGCCACCACCTTCATGCTGGACGTGACGGACCTGGGGCGGTTCACCCGCAGCGTGCTCGGCGAACTGGTCGGCCTGTCGGCCGCGCGCCTGCGCATCCCGGAGGCGATCTGGTGCGCCGGACCGGGTGCCAAGCGCGCCTTCCTGAGGGCGGCGTTCGAGGGCGACGGCAGCATCGTCGAGACCCGTCACCACTCGGTCTCGGTCGAGTACCGCACGGCAAGCCTGGGCCTGGCCCTCGACGTCCAGGAGCTGCTGCTGGAGTTCGGGGTCCACGCACAACTGACCGAGGACGTCGTCCGCGACGAGTACCGGTTGATCATCTCCGCCCGGCACAACGTGGACCAGTTCGCCGGGTCGGTCGGCTTCCTGGCCGCCACCCAGGAGCGGCTGGAGGGCCTGCTCGCCGCGCTGCCCGCGGCCGTGCACCGGCTCGGCGGCGACGTCGCCCCCTACCTCAGGGACTACCTGCTGCGGGCGATGCCCACCCCTCGCGTCGACGGACGTCCGTGGCTGGCCGATCAGAGCATCGACCGGTGGCCCGCCCGGCGCACGGCGACCCTGCACCGGATGGAACGCGCTCCGGTGCGGGCGGTGGTCTCGGCGATCATGGACCCGGGGTACCGCTACGTGACGGTGGCCTCGGTGGAGCATCAGGGCGCCGAACCGGTCTACTCGGTCAAGGTCGAGTCCGCCGACCACTCCTTCCTGGCCGGCGGCTTCGTCAACCACAACACCGAGGCGCGGATGGCGCCGGCGGCCCTGCTGATGACCGACGGACTCGACGAGAACGTCGTCGACTTCGTGCCGAACTACGACGGTCAGCTGTCCCAGCCCGAGGTGCTGCCCTCGGCGCTGCCCAACCTGCTGGTCAACGGCGCCAGCGGGATCGCGGTCGGGATGGCCACGAACATGCCCCCGCACAACCTGGTCGAGGTGGTCGGCGCCGCCCGGCACCTGCTGGCCCATCCCGAGGCCACGCTGGACGACCTGATGCGGTTCGTGCCCGGACCGGACCTGCCCACCGGCGGCAAGATCGTCGGCCTGGACGGGATCCGGGACGCCTACGCCGGCGGCCGCGGCACCTTCCGGACCCGGGCCACGACCAGGATCGAGAGCGTCACCGCCCGCCGCCAGGGCATCGTGGTCACCGAGCTGCCCTATCTGGTCGGCCCGGAGAAGGTGATCGAGAAGATCAAGGACCTGGTCCTGGCGAAGAAGCTGCAGGGCATCGCCGACGTGGTCGACCTGACCGACCGGGACAAGGGCCTGCGTCTGGTGATCGAGCTCAAGGGCGGGTTCAACGCCGACGCCGTGCTCGAGCAGCTCTACCGGATGACCCCGCTGGAGGACTCCTTCGGGATCAACAACGTAGCCCTGGTCGAGGGCCAGCCGCGAACCCTGGGTCTGCGCGAGATGCTGAGCGTGTACATCGGGCACCGGCTGGACGTCGTCCGGCGGCGGTGCGAGTACCGGCTCGGCAAGGCCGGCGACCGGCTGCACCTGGTCGAGGGGCTGCTGATCGCGATCCTCGACATCGACGAGGTGATCGCGGTGATCCGCGGCAGCGACGACACCGCTCAGGCCCGTGAACGGCTGATGACGGTCTTCGACCTGACCCGGGTGCAGACCGACTACATCCTGGAGATGCCGCTGCGCCGGCTGACCAGGTTCTCCACGCTGGAGCTGGAGGCCGAGCGCGGAGAGCTGCAGGCCGCGATGGCCGAGCTCGCTGCGATCCTCGCCGACGAGGGTCGGCGCCGGCAGGTGGTCTCGGCCGAACTGGCCGACGTCGCGACCGCCTACGGGACGCCGCGGCGCACGGTCCTGCTCGAGTCGGCCGGCACGGCGGTCACCGCGGCCCGCTCGGCGCCGCTGGAGGTGGCCGACGACCCGTGCTGGGTGCTGCTGTCCTCGACCGGGCTGCTGGCCCGGACCAGCTCGGACGAGCCGCTGCCGAGCCCCGACCCGAGCCGGCGGGCCCAGCACGACACCGTGGTCTCCTGCGTGCGGGCCACCGCCCGTGGCGAGGTCGCCGCGCTCACCTCCACCGGCCGGATGATCCGGGTACCCGTGCTGGACATGCCCGCGCTGCCGCCGACCTCCACCGCGCCGTCGCTGTCCGGAGGCGCACCGGCCTCGGAATTCCTGGCCCTCGACAAGGGTGAGCGGCTGCTCGCCCTGGCCGGGCTGCTGCCCGGATCGGCGGGGATCGCGCTCGGCACCGCCCAGGGGGTGGTGAAGCGGGTGGCGATCGACTACCCCAGCAACAAGGACAGCTGGGAGGTCATCGCGCTGCGGGACGGCGACGAGGTGGTGGGCGCGGTCGACCTGCCGCACGAGGACTGCGACCTGGTGTTCGTCACCAGCGACGCGCAACTGCTGCGGTTCGGCGCCGCCAAGGTGCGCCCGCAGGGCCGGGCCGCCGGCGGAATGGCCGGGATCAACCTGGCC
>JBAPWU010000630.1:0-10948 GCA_049283855.1 Kineosporiaceae bacterium | reverse complement strand
TGCCGCTTCTGCCCACCCGACCCGACGGTGGGGCCCTTCTTGGAGGCCTCGCGGCGCACCGCTCCGCGTCGTCCTGCCGTGCCGGCCATCAGTGCTCCTCCGTCGCCGGGGCGGCCAGCGACCAGCGCGCGCCGTCCGGGGTGTCCTCGACCGCGATCCCGGCGACGGCGAGCCGGGTGCGGATCGCGTCCGCCGCGGCGAAGTCCCGGGCAACCCGGGCGGCCGCCCGGGCGTCGAGCTCGGCCTGGACCAACGCGCCCAGCGCGGCCCGTGACGGATCGGCACCGGCGGCGAACCCGTTGCGCCAGTGCGGGTCCAGCGGGTCGATCCCGATCACGTCGGTCATCGCCCGCACCCCGAGGGCGAGCGCCAGCGCACCGTCCTTGTCACCCGAGGCGAGTGCGGTGTTGCCGGCCCGGACCGTGTCGTGGACCACCGCCAGCGCCGCGGAGGTGCCGAGGTCGTCGTCCATCGCCTCGACGAAGGCCGCAGGCAGCGGCACGTCACCCGGCACGGCCGTGGTGAGCGCGTCCCCGCAGGCCTCGGCGGCCCGGATCACGAAGTTCTCGATCCGCTCGTAGGCGGTGCGGGCCTCGTCCAGCGAGGCCGGCAGCACCACCTCGATGTTCGACCGGTAGTGCGGCGTGGCCAGCAGATAGCGGATGACGACGGCCGGGACCTGGTGCAGCAGGACGTCCATCGACATCACGTTGCCGATGGACTTGCTCATCTTCTCCCCGCCCTGCACCACCCAGCCGTTGTGCAGCCAGTACCGCGCGAACCCGTCCCCCGCGGCCCGGGACTGGGCCTGCTCGTTCTCGTGGTGGGGGAAACGCAGGTCGAGCCCGCCGCCGTGGATGTCGAACTCCGGGCCGAGGTACTTGGTCACCATGGCCGAGCACTCCAGGTGCCACCCCGGCCGGCCGCGCCCCCAGGGGGTGGGCCACGAGGCGGTGGCCGGCTCCCCGGGCTTGGTGCCCTTCCACAGGGCGAAGTCGCGCGGATCGCGCTTGCCCCGCGGGTCGGCGTCCGCGGCGGGTTCCATGTCGGCGACCCTCTGGTGGGTCAGTTCGCCGTAGGCCGGCCAGGACTGCACGTCGAAGTACACGTCGCCCGAGGCGTCGGCGGCCGGGTAGGCGTGGCCCGCGTCGATCAACCGCGCGATCAGCTCCACCATCTCGGTCACATGGCCGGTGGCGCGCGGCTCGTAGGTGGGCCGCAGGATGTTCAGCGCGTCGTAGGCCTGCGCGAACTCCAACTCGTAGCGGTACGTGTGCGCCCACCAGGGGCGGCCCTCCTCGGCCGACCTGGCCAGGATCTTGTCGTCGATGTCGGTGACGTTGCGCAGGTAGGTCACCTCGTAGCCGGTGCGGGTGAGCCAGCGGCGCAGGACGTCGAAACTCACCGCCGCGCGCAGGTGCCCGATGTGCGGACCGGACTGGGTGGTGGCGCCGCAGACGTAGATGCCCGCCCTGCCCGCGACCAGAGGGACGAACTCACGCACCGCATGGGTGGCGGTGTCGAACAACCGAAGACTCACCCGTCCAGGCTACCGGCGCCCGTGACCGGCCGAACGCCGCTCATCGTCGGGGTTCGAGGGTCGGGGCCTCAGGTGGCCAGGAGGGAGATCTTCTGCCAGATCTTGCGCGACATCCCCGTGGTGAGGGTCTCGATCGTGCTCACCGTGTCCAGGATGACCGGGTCCTGCGACTCCTCGGCACACAGCGCGGCCACCTTGCCGACCAGGCTGAGCAACTCCGAGCAGTAGTCGAGGTAGTTCTCCATCCCGGCTCGGTCCAGGTCGGGGTCCACCGAGACCGGGGTCTCCCGGAACTCCGGGCGCAGCCGTTCGGGGTCTTTGGTCAGCTGGTGCATGTCGATGATGTGGGCGAGCGAGCGCAGACGGTGCAGCAGGACCAGGATCTGCCGGCGCTCGAGCCGGGTCGGCAGCGCGTAGAGGAAGAACACCGCGAGCCCGGCGAAGATCAGGTCGTTGACCGCGCTCTCGATCAGCGCCAGCCATTCGAACGACCGCTGCGGCCCGGCACTGCCGGCGTCCTGGAAGGCGAAGACCAGGGTGACCAGGGCCGCCACCACGACGACGGCGGTCAGGGTCCTCGAGACCGTACGGACGACGAGCATGCGGCGGCGCGCCGTCGCCGAGCCCATGGCCACGTCGTCCGCCAGCGTGGCGAGCTCGGCCGCGACCTGGCGCAGGCTCCGGCCGGGGAATCGGGCCTCGATCCGGTTCTCCAGCCGGACGACGGTCTCGCGCACCGGGGTGGGATACAGCCGGTCCAGGGGCCGGCCCTGCCACTCACGCATCGCTCGGCACCACGAGGGCGGTGGCGATGGCGGCCACCCCGTCGCCGCGCCCGGTCAGCCCGAGCCCGTCGGTCGTGGTGGCGGAGACCGTGACCGGCGCGCCGCAGGCCGCCGAGAGCACGGCCTGCGCCTCCTCGCGCCGGGTGCCGACCCGCGGCCGGTTCCCGATCACCTGCACCGCCACGTTGCCCACTTCGAACCCCGCCGCCCGCACCCGGCGGGCGGTCTCGGTCAGCAGGGCCACCCCGGAGGCCCCGGCCCATTCCGGGCGCGAGGTGCCGAAGTTCGATCCCAGATCCCCCAGCCCAGCCGCCGACAGCAGGGCGTCGCAGCAGGCGTGGGCGGCGACGTCCGCATCGGAATGACCGTCCAGCCCGGTCTCGCCGGGCCAGTCCAGCCCGGCGAGCCGCATCGGCCGGGCGGCACCCTGCGGCGTCGCCGGGTCGGCGAAGCGGTGCACGTCGACCCCGATCCCGGTGCGTGGAGGCTGCGTGCTCACCCGCCCACCGTAGGGTGCCGCAGGTGAGCCCCGAAACACTCCCGCGAGCCGCCGTCGTCGTGCTGGCCGGAGGGAGCGGGTCGCGCCTGGGCGCCCGGCTCGACGGCGTCTCGCTCAACAAGGTGTACCTGCCCCTGAACGGCCGCCCGGTGCTGGCCTGGTCCCTGCACGCCGCCGATCAGGTGCCGGGCGTCGTCCGGCTGGTCCTGGTGGTTCGGGCCGAGGACGCCGAGCGCGCAGCGGCGATGCTGCGCGAGGACCCGGTGAGCCGCCCGGTCGAGGTGGTCACCGGCGGGGCCACCCGGCACGGCTCCGAGGACGCCGCGATGGCCCGCCTGGCCCCGGCGATCCGGGCCGGAGACCTGGACGTGGTCGCCGTCCATGACGGGGCCCGGCCGTTGGCCACGTCGTCGCTGTTCGCCGAGGTGATCAAGGTCGCCGCCACGCACGGCGGAGCGGTCCCGGCGGTGACGTCCGGGCCGCTGCTGCCGCATCCGGACGGCGTGCTGGTCCGGGTTCAGACACCCCAGGCCTTCCGCGCACCGGCCCTGCTCGAGGCCTACTCGGCGGCCGCCCGGGACGCCTTCGAGGGCACCGACACCGCCTCGGGCGTGCAGGCCTACACCGACCTCGAGGTGCGTACCGTGCCGGGCTCGGCGTCCAACCTGAAGGTGACCTACCCGGACGACGTGGCCGTCGCCGAGCGCGTGCTGGCGGCCAGGACCGCCTCGGCGTAGGCCAGGGAATCCTCGTCCACCACGCGGCAGGCGGAGCTGCCGAGTCCGGGCAGCTCCAGCCGGCCGACCCCGACGACCCGGTCGAGGGCAGCCACCAGGTCGACCAGGTCGGACAGCCCGCGCGGACCGGCACCCTCGCGCCAGGCCGAGGACAGCACCGCACCGAGCACCGCGGGGGTGACCGCGAGCAGGCCGACCGGCGCCCGGTAGGAGTGCCGGTCCTCGGTGGCCAGGACCCGGCCCGCGTCGTCCACCCTCTTGAGGGTGTCGGTGACGTCGGTGACCGCCACGGCGGCGACCTGGTCGCCCGCGATCGGATCCACCGCCGCGCACACCGCCCGCAGCGCCCCGGCCGGCAGGAAGGGGTAGGTCGGGTCGTGGAGCAGGACCACGTGTGTCTCGGCCGGGTCCATCAGGTCGGCCAGGGCGCGCTCCAGCACCGAAGTGATCACCTGGCTGCCGGGAAGGGCCCGGTTCAGAAGGTGCACGGCACGGTCGGCGAGGCTCACCCCGCCCAGCATCCGGAGGGCAGCCGGGGCCGTCGGGTCGGCGGGATCCTCCGGACCGAGCACGACGACGGCGAGCAGTTCGGTCATCGGTACCCGACGCTACTCCCGGGCGCTGCCGGCGGCGGCGATCCGGGCGGTGATCTCGGCGGTGCGCTGCCGCGGCGGGTGGGGCTCCCCCTCGAGGGCTTGGCGAACACCATCCGGCCGTTGGCCGTGACCAGCACGCTGGTGACGCCCACCTCGACCTCGTGGCCGATCCGCTCCTTGGCCCGCTCCACCACGACCATGGTGCCGTCGTCCAGGTAGCCGACACCCTGACCGGGGTCCTTGCCGGGCCGGGTGACCAGCACGGTGATCCGTTCGCCGGCCAGCACGGGTGGGCGCAGGGCGAGGGCCAGCGCGTGCAGATTGAGCACCCGGCACCCGGCGACCGAGGCGACCCGGGCCAGGTTCGTGTCCAGAGTGAGCAGCGCCGCCCGTCGCGAGCCGCACATATGCACCAGTTTGGCGTCGACCTCGCTCGCCTCGGGTGCCTCGTCGCCGATCACCTCGAGGTCGACCCCGCGCTCCTGGCGCAGCGTCTCCAGGGTGTCCAGGCCGCGCCGTCCCTTGGCCCGACGCTGATCGTCGGAGCTGTCGGCGAAGGCCTGCAATTCGCCGAGCACCGGTTCGGCCACGAGCAGGGTCCCGTGCAGGAACCCCGATCGGACGACGTCGACGATCCGCCCGTCGATGGCCACCGAGGTGTCGACGAGCTTGGGCAGGGACGACGCCGAGGGTCGCAGCACCTCGAGCCGGCCGCTGCCACCGAGCATGGAGAGCACGCCGTCGCGGCGGGACAGGCCGACCCGGTAGCCCAGACTGCCGACGGTCACCACCACGAACAGGAACAGCGGGGCGGTGACCGGGGTGGACCCGACCAGGAGCATCGGCCAGGTCAGGGCCGCGGAGAGCAGGACCCCACCGACGGCGCCGGTCAACCCGGCGAGCAACTGCTCCACGGACCGGCCGGCCAGGGCCTTCTCGGTGCGGGTGACCGTGCGGAAGGTGAGCCTGGCCACGACTCCGCCGAGCACGTATCCGGAGGCAGCACCGAGCACGACGCCCAGCGCAGGGGCGTCGAACACGCCGACGATGCGCTGGCCGTCGCTGAACCCGCGAGCGACCTGGAACCCGATCCCGGCCAGGAAGGCGACCACGCAGAAGCGCAGCACCTCGACGACCGCCGGCGGCGTGGAATCCCTCGTGCGCACTCCGGACCTCTCACAGGGAGTCCGGCGGCCGGTTGGGTCAGGAAGCGAGTACCTCGTCGAGGATGGCCGCCGCCTTGTCCTCATTGGTCTGTTCGGCAAGAGCGAGCTCGGACACAAGGATCGTGCGGGCACGACCCAGCATCTGCTTCTCACCGGTCGACAGGCCACGACCCTGATCGCGACGGGTCAGGTCGCGCACGACCTCGGCGACCTTGATCACGTCACCGGAGTGCAGCTTCTCGAGGTTGGCCTTGTAGCGGCGAGACCAGTTGGTCGGCTCCTCGGCGTACGCGGCGCGGAGCACCTCGAACATCCGATCCAGGCCTTCTTGGCCGACCACATCGCGGAGCCCGACGAGCTCGACGTTCTGGGCGGGGACCTTGATGGTCAGGTCGCTCTGGGTGACTTTCTCGGTGGGCCGCAGGACGAGGTACTGCCGTTCCTCACCCATGATGACCCGGATCTCAGTCTTCACGATTTGTGCGGCTCCGTGCTGTGGGTGCACGACCGTCTCGCCGACCTCGAACGCCATGTGTGATGTTCCCCTTTCCCAGATTCCGATTCTAGCACGCGAACGGAGCAGCGACACCGGGACCGACGAGCGTTTGTGCAGGTCAGAGCCCATCCGGGGCCCCCGGGTGGCTTGACAAAGCCCGGTCGGACATGCTCCCTGCCCGGCCTTGTCCGCATGCGGATCGCTCGTGCTGGCCGGCGAGCGGCGCCGTTGGCCGACGCCGCGACGCCGCGTACCGAACGACACACCTCAGTTCAGGGGTGAGCGAGTAGGCTTCGCCGCGGTGACCTGCTGGTGACGATCCCAGCGCGCCCTGCGGAAAGGAAACGGGACGTGAAGCACAGCGGCAGAGGTCTGGGGCGAGTGACTCGGCTGGGTGTTCTGCTCTCGGTGACGACCGTGCTGGGGGCGTCGGCGCTGACCGGCTGCTCGGCGACCAACCCGATCGAGACCGCGAAGACGTATGCCGCGGCCGACGGGATGAACGGGTCGATCACCGATCCGGCGACCGGCACCGCGGTGCAGTTGCGCAACTTCCTCGTCGTCGGCTCCAAGAAGGGCGCCCCCGGCACCCTGATCGGCGCCCTGATCAATCAGGGCACCGCACCCGTCACCGTCACGCTCACCGTGCTGGACGCCGCAGGGAAGACGCCGGTCGGCACCGGCACGGTGTCGATCAAGCCTGGCGAGCTCACCCAGGTCGGCGCCGCGGGCACGGCAGTCACGCTGACGTCGATGCCCGCCGACCCGGGCACAGTGATCAAACTGCGCGCCGACACCGGCGCGGGCGGAGAACTGCTCGATCTGCCCGTGCTGGCCGCCGAGGGTGCCTACGCGAGCCTGGCCCCCAGCGCCTGAGACCGCGTCGCCGGAGGGACAACTTTCCCCGGGGAGGGCAGACCGCGGTTGCCGGGGCCAGACCCGCGGGCCCCGGGTGGCCCGGGTGGTCAGGCCTCGTATTTGTACCCCAGCCCACGCACGGTGACCAGGTATCGCGGCATCGCCGGATCGGGTTCGATCTTGCCCCGCAGTCGCTTGACGTGCACGTCGAGGGTCTTGGTGTCCCCGACGTAGTCCGCACCCCAGACCCGGTCGATCAGCTGCATCCGGGTCAGAACCCGCCCGGCATTGCGCAGCAGCATCTCCAGCAGCTCGAACTCCTTCAGCGGCAGCGGCACCTGCTCCCCGTTCACGGTCACCACGTGCCGGTCGACGTCCATCCGCACCGGGCCGGCCTCGATCGTGGTGCTCGGATGCGCGGCCTCGGCATCGGTCCCGCGGCGCAGAACGGCGCGGATTCGGGCGACCAGCTCCCGCGAGGAGTAGGGCTTGGTCACGTAGTCGTCGGCGCCGAGCTCGAGGCCCACCACTTTGTCGATCTCGCTGTCCTTGGCGGTCAGCATGATCACCGGCACGTTGCTGCGCAGCCGTAACTGACGGCAGACCTCGGTGCCGGGAAGGCCCGGGAGCATCAGGTCGAGCAACACCAGGTCGGCGCCGGTGCGGTCGAACTCCGCCAGCGCGCTCGGTCCGTCGTCGGCGACCTCGACCTCGAAGCCCTCCTTGCGCAGCAGGTAGGACAGCGGGTCGCTGAACGACTCCTCGTCCTCCACGACAAGGATGCGGGTCACGGTGGTGCTCCCTTCGATGGGGTTCTCGCGTGAGCGGGCATGACCAGCCCCATGGCCGGGCTGACCGGTGGATCGGTGAGGACGGCCGGTGAGGACGGCGTGCCGTCCGCCGTCGCCGCCGCGTGCGCGCTGTCGGGCAGGCGCAGGGTGAACGTCGAGCCGACCCCCTCCTGGCTCCACACCGTCACCTCCCCGCCGTGGTTGGCCGCGACGTGCTTGACGATGCTGAGCCCGAGCCCGGTCCCCCCGGTGGCCCGGGAGCGGGCCGGGTCCACCCGGTAGAAGCGCTCGAAGATCCGCTCCTGTTCGGCCCGAGGGATGCCGTAGCCCTGGTCCTTCACCGACACCTCCACCAGCCCGTTCGCCCGCCGCACGGCCACCCCGACCTGAGTGCCCTCGGGAGAGTAGGCGATGGCATTGTCGACCAGGTTTCGCACCGCGGTCACCAACAGGCTCCGGTCGCCGTAGACCACGGCGCCCGGGTCGCCGCCGGAGGTCACGGTGATCCGCTTGCGCTGTGCCGCCAGGCGGACCCGGTCGACGGCGTCGGCGAGCACCACGTCGACCACGACCGGCTCCGGCGGGTGCAGGGCGTCGGCCACCTGCAGCCGGGACAGGTCGATGATCTCCTGCACCAGGGTCGCCAGGCGTTGCGCCTCGCGCTCCATCCGCTCGGCGAAGTGCCGCACGGCGTCCGGGTCCTCGGCGGCGTCCGCCACCGCCTCGGCGAGCAGCTGGAGGGCGCCGATCGGCGTCTTGAGCTCATGGCTGACGTTGGCGACGAAGTCGCGCCGCACCTCCTCGACCCGGCGGGCCTCGGTACGGTCGTCGACGAGCACCAGCACGTGCTCCGAGCCGAGCGGGGCGACCCGGGCGTTGACCACGATCCGGGCCCGCCCGAGCGGACCGCGGGGCAGTTCCAGTTCGCGCTCCCGGACCAGCCCGAACCGGCGGGTCTCGGCCGCCATCTCGATCAGCTCCGCGTGCACCAGGTCGTGGCCGCGCACCAGGCCGAAGGCGTACGCGGCCGGGCTCGCCGTGCTGATCTCCCCGCCGGCATCGAGCACGATCGCCGCCGACCGCAGGACGGCGAGCACATCGGTGATCCCCTCGGGCAGCTCCGGCTCGGGCGTGGCGGCCAGGCGCAGCCGCTCGGCGTCACTGATCCGGAACGCCAGGACGCCGAGGATTCCGGTGGCCAGGCCGACCGCGCCGGCCAGCGCGACGGTCCACGACGGGTTCACGCTGCTCAGCGTAGGGCGAACACCGCGCGCGGCCACTTGCCACGGAGGCAGGAGCGCAGGGTTTCGTATCCCGTTCATCGAGTGGCCGGTCCGTCACGGACCGACGTTCACCTAGCATGAGGTGACCGTTCACACCTGCCTGACACGGTGCCCCGAGCGGTCCCACGGCGGGGGCAGCGGCCCCGCACCCGAACGGCATCGACGACGGAGCAGGCATGCGAGAGCACTTCCATGACGAGTTGCAGGGTTTGTCGGATCTCCTCGTGGAGATGACCCGCCTGGTCGGCTCGGCCATCGGCCGGGCGACCATGGCGCTCCTGGACAGCGACCTCGCCCTGGCCGAATCGGTGATCTCTGCCGACGAGCAGGTCGACGCGCTGCAGGCCGAGTTCGAGGAGCGCTCGCTCTCCCTGCTCGCCCTCCAGCAGCCGGTGGCAACCGACCTGCGGGTGATCGTCACCGGGCTGCGGATGAGTTCCGACCTGGAACGGATGGGGGACCTGGCCCGGCACGTGGCCAAGGTGGCCCGGATGCGCCACCCGCACTCGGCCATCCCTGCCGAGCTGCGCTCGACCGTGCTGGAGATGGGTCAGGTCGCCGAGCGGATCGTGGCCAAGACCGGCAGCGTGATCGCCGGCCGCGACCTGGTCGCCGCCGCCGAGCTGGAGACCGACGACGACGCGATGGACGCCCTGCACCGCCAGCTGTTCTCGGTGATCCTGGACGACGCGTGGCCCCACGGGGTCGAGTCGGCCGTCGACGTGACCCTGTGCGGTCGCTACTACGAGCGATTCGCCGATCACGCCGTCTCGGTGGCCCGGCGCGTGGTCTACCTGGTCACCGGCGAGCGTGTGATCGCCAGCGCCAGCTAGAGGGGGGTCAGCGGCCCTGGGAGGCGACGGCGGCGGCCGCGGCGGCCGCGGCCTCTGGGTCGAGGTAGGTGCCTCCGGGTGTCAGGGGGGCCAGGGCGTCGTCCAGCTGGTAGACCAGCGGGATCCCGGTGGGGATGTTCAGGCCCGCGATGTCGGCGTCGCTGATCCCGTCCAGGTGCTTGACCAGGGCACGCAGCGAGTTGCCGTGCGCCGCGATCATGACCACCTTGCCGGCCTTCAGGTCGGGCACGACGTCCGAGTGCCAGTAGGGCAGCATCCGGGCGACCACGTCCTTGAGGCACTCGGTGCCCGGCAGGTCGGCGCCGAGGTCGGCGTAGCGGGGGTCGCCGTCCTGGGCGAACTCACTGCCGGCCTCGATCGGCGGCGGCGGGGTGTCGTAGGAACGGCGCCAGAGCATGAACTGCTCCTCGCCGAACTCCGCCATCGTCTGCTTCTTGTCCTTGCCCTGCAACGCCCCGTAGTGGCGCTCGTTCAGCCGCCAGGTGCGCTTCACCGGGATCCAGTGCCGATCGGCGATGTCGAGGGCGAGGTTCGCGGTCGTGATCGCCCGGCGCAGCAGCGAGGTGTGCAGGATCTCCGGGAGCACGCCGGCCTCGACCAGCATCCGCCCGCCGGCCTCGGCCTCGGCACGGCCCTTGTCCGACAACGGCACGTCCACCCAGCCGGTGAACAGGTTCTTGGCGTTCCAGTCGCTCTCGCCGTGGCGCAGCAGCACGAGGGTGTAGGTCATGGGCCGAAGGCTAGTCCGCAGGAGGGCCTTCGCGGAGCGTGCCGCCCGTGTCGTCGGTCGCATCGGCCGGATCGGCCGGATCGGCCGGCTCGTCCGAATCGACGAGGAGGTGCTTGAAGGCGGCGAGGTTGGCCGTGGACTCGCCCCGCTCGATCCGCCAGCGCCATTCCCGCCGCATCGAATCCAGGAAGCCCAGCACCAGCAGATCGTTGAACGAGGAGTCCGCGGCGGCCAGGACCGCGCCGAGCAGGTGGTCGATCGCGTCGTCACTGACCGCAGCCAGCGGCAGCTTGCCGACGAGGAAGACATCCCCCAGGGAGTCCAGCGCGAAGGCGACTCCGGGCAGGCGCAGGTTGCGGGCCAGCAGCCAGCGGTAGAACGCCTGGTGGTTCTCGTCCGGACGGCGGACGACGAACGCCGACACCGACAGGGACTGGTCCCCGACCAGCAACGACGCGGTGGTCTTCAGCTTGGTCTCACCGGGAAGGGCGACGAGGTACTCACCCTGCCGGGAGCCCAGATCATGGTCGAGCCCGGAGGCCGCCAGCCAGGCCTGCACCGTCTGCTCGGCCGCGAGCGCGGCCGCCGAACGGCTCACCGGGCGGCCACCAGC
>JBAPWU010000629.1:0-34383 GCA_049283855.1 Kineosporiaceae bacterium | reverse complement strand
AGCGGACAACCCTGATCAACGACTGGCGGCCTGATCAGACCCCCGACGAATTAGCGAATCCGACCACTAAGGTGAACCCAAAGGCGCCCAGCTGCCGGCCTGACCGGCTCGTGGATGTGACGTCTGCGTGCACGATCCGAGGGGTGACGCGTGATCGAGATCCGCGCTCTGATGAAGCGTTAAGGGCAGACGATCGCCGTGGACGACGTGTCCACCGACGTCCGCCCGGGGTCGCCCCGCATCCTCCTGGCTGGCTACCGTGAGCATCGGCGTACCTTCCCGACCCGCCGCGCCCGGTGTCGGCGCGGCCAGAGTCCGCCGATGACAACCATTGCCCACGGCGCGTGTCCATACCCTCGGTGCCACATCGCAACCACCTGCTCATGTCCGACCTGTTGTGATCTGCAAGGCTGGCTCCGAGCGGGGGTCGGCTCTTGCGGCGTTCGAGATCAGGGTGCGCGCCAGACCTGAGCGGCAGCGGGGCGCGCACTGTTGATTGGCTGTGAGCCCCGCGTGCGGCATGCCCTGGGAAGGGAACCTTCAGGCGTCAGGGCGTCCTCGCCGGCGCCGGCGCCGGCGGGGGCACGCCGGGTATGGTCGCTGTCGGGGCCGGCAGGGATGCAGATGCGCGCGGCCCGGGGAAGGGCCCACCGACACGCGGGGCGGGCGCTTGGTAGCTGATGTGTTCCACGGCCAAGGGTTCGGCGGGGAGGCCGTGCATCGCGGCGGTCATGACATCCTTCCAGATCGGGGCTGCGATGCTCGCGCCGAAGACCGTGCGGTAGTAGCGGCCGGCCACATCGATGGTGGTGAGTCGGCGGCGTTGGAAGGCACCGTTGACGATGTGACCGGGGTCGCCGACCCAGACAGCGGTGCTTCGCTGGCCCGTGTATCCGACGAACCAGGTGTCGTATGGGCCGTCGGTGGTGCCGGTCTTGCCGGCCGAGGCCCAGGGGTGCAGCGGGCCGACGGCTGCCGCAGTGCCGTCGGTGAGGACGCGGGTCAGTGCCGTGTTGACGCCCGCGGCGACCTGCGGCGTCAGAGCCTGCCTGCACTGTGGCGCGTAGGTGGCCAGCGTTGCGGCCGGCGCACCGGATGATGCGATCCGGGTGATGGACCGGATTGGCTGTGGGGCGCAGTACGTTCCGCCGGAGGCGAAGCCGGCGTAGGCGGCGGCCATCGTCAGGGGGGAGATGTCCTTGACACCCAGGGTGAGGGAGGGCAGGCAGGTCGGAAGGTCCGTGGAGGCGGCCGCGGTGGGGGAGCACTCGCTCTCAGGGGCTGCCAGGTGGACGCCGAGACTCTGCGCGGTCGAGGCGATCATGCAGAGGTCCACCTGAGACTCCATGTCGACGTAGGCGACGTTGACCGAGTTGGTGGTGGCAGCAAGGACCGACATGCGTCCGGTTTCGCGGCCCTCGGAGTTGCCGGGGCTGTACGGCTTCGAGCCGTGCAGGCGTTGGCCGCACGCGGTGAAGTCCGAGAACGGGAAGCCACGCTTGGTGGCGTTGACAGCGTCGCCGAGACTGTGGCCGGCGGCAAGCCACGCGGCCAGGGTGAACGGCTTGAACGAGGAGCCGGTCTGGAAGCCCCGGGAGCCGCCGAGGGCCGAGTCCGTGGCGAAGTTCACCGATGTCCGGCCAGGGCCTGATGTGCTGGAGTAGACGCGGTCCTCGGCCATGGCCATGACGGCGCCGGTGCCGGGTTCGACGGTGACGCTGGCGGTCGCCAGCCCGCTTCGGTCTGTGGCGGGGATCGCCGCATTGACCGCGCCTACGGCAGCGTCCTGCGTCGTGAGGTCGAGGGTCGTGCGGATGACCAGGCCGCCTCGCTGCAGGGCAGCCTGACGCTGGGCAGGCGTCACGCCGAGGGCTGAGTAGGTGTTGCTGGACAGGATGGAGTCGACGACGTACTGGCAGAAGAAGCCGTTGACCCCTGCCGGGTCGCATCCGTTGGGCAGCGGGTGACCATTCACGATCACGGGTGTCTTGACCGCCGCGGAGTACTGGACAGCCGTGATCATCTTCTGGGCGAGCATGTCCGCGAGCACCACGTTCCGACGAGTCCGTGCCGCCATCGGGTGCAGGATGGGATCGTCGGCCGACGGATCGTGCACCATGCCGGCCAGCAGCGCCGCCTGCGCCAGGGTGAGCGTGGCGGCAGGGACTCCGAAGTAGCGCATCGCGGCGGCCTGGACGCCGTAGGCCTGCTGGTCGAAGTACACGATGTTCAGGTAGCGCTCAAGGATCTGCTGCTTGGTCAGCTGCTGCTCAACCGTGACGGCCAGACGCAGCTCCTGCAACTTGCGGGTTACCGTTCGGGCAACGGCTGCCCGGGCGGACGCGGTGTCGCCTGTGGCAACGGCCTGCTCGAGCAGGACGTTCTTCACCAGCTGCTGCGTCAGGGTCGAAGCGCCCTGCGTGCCCTCACCGGTGACATCGGTGACCGCCGCGCGCAGCAGCCCCTGGGGGTCCACGGCGCCGTGCTCGAAGAACCGGTGGTCCTCAACGGCGACGATGGCGTTCTGCAGCAGCGGCGAGATCTGTGCGAGCGGCACCTGGGTGCGGTTCTCCGAATAGAAGTAGGCGATCGGGGCGCCGTCGGCGGCCAGCATCATCGAGGTCTGCGGGAGTGAGGCCGCGATCATGGTCGTCGGCGCGGAGAACAGCGAGCCGCCCGCGTTCACCGCCGCACCTGCGGCGACCACGACGGGGATGGCGAGGCCTGAAGCCAGGACACCCATGGCGGCAGCGACGACGAGCAACCCCGCCAGGAGTGGCACCACGGTCCGAGCGTGTCGCCACGATCCGAAGAAGCCCATGACGTGTGTCTCTCGCTTCCGGCAGCCTGAGGGGTCGTCAGGGCTACAGTCCGCGATCAGCCTGAGGGAGTACTGCACGGCGCCTGGGAGTCGCCTGATATGCCGCCGCCAGGTGTCACGCCCGGAGCAGCCTCCGATGTCGTGGTGCGTGGCGGCACGCAGGCGCCACGTCGTCGCGTCAACGCAGCCGCTGCACCTCCGCCGCGACGTCCGCGTCACTGATCGGGCGGCGGAAGTACACGTCCCAGATCGCCAGTGCCAGGAACACGCCCCAGCCGGCCATCACCCAGGCGGGCCAGAAGTAGCCCAGACCGGTGAAGGCCCAGATCACGACCAGGAAGGCGTTGATCGCGAGGTAGGCCGCGATATCGCCGCGCAACCGGCGTTTCTTGTCCAGCCGCATGCGGGCGACCTGGCGATCCGTCAGCTCGAAGCCCTCACCCGTCGCGACCGGCGTCCCCGGACCTGACATCGGCACCTTCGTGAAGTCGCTCATCACGTCACCTCATGACCGCGCAAGGCACCTTCGACGGCGACGCATCCGACGGCCGCCCGCCCAGATGCCCTCTCTGCCAACCTATGTCACCGCTGCGACGACATTCCGGGGCGAAAGCCCTCGATCGCGTCCTGATGGAACGTTGTTGGGAGGCCCTTGGCCGCTCCAGGTCCGACGCGACCGTCAGCACGGTCAGGGCAAGGACCGCTCGGGCAGGCAGTCCGCGACCACCCGACGCACTGCGGCGGCAACGGCGTCCGGGGCCTGAACGGGTGTCATGTGCCCGGCATCCGGTACCTCCACCAAGCCGAGACAGCACGGCAGCGCGGCCGCCAGCCGATGCGCGTGCCACGGCGGGGTGAGCCGGTCGACGTTGCCCACCACGACCAGTGTCGGGACGTCGAGTCGCGGCACCGTGGTGGACAGATCCAGATCGGCGAGCATCATCGCGAACCCGGCCGTCGTGGCGGCCGGGCAGGCGCTGACCACGTCTGTGGTCCACGACCGTTCGGCCGGACTTGCGGACCGGGACAGAGTGACGTGCGTGATGATCGATCGCAGCACGGGGGCAGGAATCCGCTCCAGCCTCCTCGGTTCGGTCAGGACACGACGCACCTGAGCGTCGACCCGGCGCTCGAGAGGGCTGGGTCGCGCCGTCGGCTCCCGCTCGTCCTGATCAGGGGGAAGGCCGGCCACCCGACGCCGACGTCGCGGCAGGATCCGGCTCCGGGCCAGCAGTTGCTCCGCGCCGGTGCTGATCAGCACGCCTCCGGCGACGGTCTCGTGGAGCACCCGCGGATGGCGAGCCGCGAAGGCGATCAGGGTCATCGCGCCCATGCTGTGTCCAGCGACGACCACGCGCTCGCCGGCGGGCACCGTCGCGGCCAGCACCGCTGCCAGATCGTCCGCGAGGGCGTCGGTGGTGAACCCCGAGGTCGGCACTGCCGTGCTGTGCCCGTGGCCGCGCTGGTCGTAGGCGACCACCCGCAGATCTGTCCGCAGTCGTCGGACCACTCGTGACCAGTACCCGGTCGACAGGGTCCAGCCGTGAGCGAGGACGACGGTGCGGGCGTCCGGGTGTCCGTGCACTTGGACGGCGAGCCGCACGCCGTCGGGGGAGACCACCCTGATCCTTTGAGCCGGGACCGGTGGGATGATGTCGTCGGGCAGCCGCTTCACCGGCGCTGGTCCGGGTCGGCCAGGACGCGGCGTGTCCGGTCGGCACGGCGCTCGACCCGGTACTCGCGCGGGTCGATGTGCCGGGTCTGCCTGCGGAACCGGATCGTCGAGCCGGGCCAGAGCGTGGTGATCCGGCCGTGGGAATCCTGGTACCAGGAGGCGCAGCCACCGGTGGTCCAGACCGAGTGACTCAACCGGTGCCGGATCGACTCGTTCCACGCGGCCTGCGCCGCGGCGGTGGGTTCGATGACGGCCAGTCCCTGCTCGTCCATCGCCCGGAGCGCGTCGCGGACGTAGCCCAACTGCGATTCGATCACGTGCACCATCGACGTGTGGCCGAGCCCGGTGTTCGGGCCGATGAGGAAGAACAGATTGGGAAATCCGTGCACGGTCGACCCGCGCAGCGCCTGCATTCCGGTGTCGGCCCAGACGTCGGACAGCAACCGGCCGTCACGGCCGCTGACTCGATGCGCGATCGGCAGGTCCGTGGCCTCGAATCCGGTGGCGAACACCACCGCGTCGACCTGCCTGCGGGTCCCGTCCGCGGCCAGCACGGCATCCGATTCGAACCCGATCACTCCGCTCGGCACCAGTTCGACGTCGTCCCGCATCAGAGCGGGGTAGTAGTCGTCCGACAGCAGGATCCGCTTGCAGCCTGCCCGGTAGTCCGGAGTCAGGGCAGCGCGCAGGCCTGGATCCAGCACCTGCCGGCGCAGATGGTCCCGGCAGATCCGCTCCACCGCGCGCATCAACACCGGTTGGTGCACCAGCCCGATCACGCCGAGCTCGCGGCTGGCGTAGATCCACCCGCGGGCCAGGCGCTGCAGGACAGGATGCCTGGCGTACCGCTGGCGTCGATGCTGCGGGATCTCGTGATCGTTCCGCGGCATCACCCAGGGGGCAGTTCGCTGGAACACGGTCAGTTGGCCGGCGCGACCTGCCAGTCGCGGCACGATCTGGATCGCCGAGGCGCCGCTGCCGATCACTGCCACGCGGCGACCGGTCAGCTCGACGTCGTTGTCCCATCGCGCGGAATGCCACAGTTCTCCCGTGAACGCCGCCACCCCGGGGATTGCGGGGATCGTGGGTTCGGACAGCGGTCCGACGGCCGAGACCAGCACGTCCGCGCTCAACACGCCCTCACGGGTGGTCAACTGCCATTGACGGTCGGTGCCGTCCCAGCGCGCCGACAGCACCTCGACCCCACAACGGATCTTGTCGCTCACACCGCACCGTCGGACGACGTCCTGCAGGTACCGCAGGATCTCCGGCTGGGGGGAATAGGCGCGGGTCCAGTGCGGGTTCGGCGCGAACGAGAACGAGTACAGGTGGCTGGGCACGTCACAGGCGCACCCGGGGTAGGTGTTGTCCCGCCAGGTGCCGCCGATCTCGCCCGCTCGCTCCACGACGAGCACGTCATGGCCGGCTTTGCCCAACGTCACAGCGGCGCCGATCCCGCCGAACCCGGCGCCGATCACCACCACCTTCATGGATGCTCCCTCACCGCGTTCCGACGGCCCACCCGCCCGGGATCGCCATCGCCGTCAGGCGCGCCGCCTCGAGCCTACCCACGGCCCTTCGCCGAGGCCCAGTACGGCCGCGGCCTAGGATGCCGCCATGGGGGCCTCGCCGAACCACTTCATCGATGTGGTGGTGGGCGCCCGCGACCTCGTCGTGACGAGTGCCGGCAGTCATGTGTTCCGGTTGGAGCCGCGGGAGTCGGCATCGGCCTGGTACTGCGACCTCGACGATGGGACTCCGACAGGCGACAACGACCCGGCCTCGTTCGTCCGCTGGGTGTCTCCGGCGCTCCGGGTCGTGCGGTCGGAGACCGCGACGGCCGCCCCCCACCTCGACGTGCGCCGACCCGGTCCCCAGTCCGACCTGGGCCGGATGGTGGCACGGCTCGGGCGCCTCGCAGGTCGCTCGTCGGGCCGATCTGCTGGTGACGGTGCCGAAGGCCGGTTCGCCTACACCGATCCCCATGGGGTCATCGACGCCCCTCTGCGCCAGCGCATCGAGCACTGGCCGTCGGCCCTTCATGGCGACGGCGTGGTGAGACCCGCCGAGCTGTGGTCGATCCACATCTCCGGCGAGGGGCTCATCGTCGAGTCGGTCTCATGGTGGGGCAGCGCGCCGGCCCTCGATCACCAGATCGCGCTGGCCATCGAGATCGCCGATCGGCTGACGGCGCAGCTACCGCCGCGGGGTCGGGCGCGGGCCGCAGAGTCAGGGGGCGCGGAAGAAGCTGTTGCTGCGGAAGGCCAGCATCGGTCTGCGCCCCCAGGCACGTGACCTGCCGGTCAGGATGGCGCGCCACAAGGGCATCCGGCGGTAGGACAGCAGCAGGAACGCCACCGGGTCGGCGGAGATCGTGACGTCGACCGGTCGCGGCTCTGCCGGGTCCACCTCGAGGTGACCGTCGGTGAACTGCCACAGGTGACGTCCAGCACCGCGCAGGCGTACCTCCATCACGGCGCTGACGCCTCGCGCTGCCTGGGGATCCACCCAGGCAGGCAGGATCGGCGCGAGCGAATCGAGGATCTCGACCGCTGCGCGTGAGTCGATCGACCAGGGCCTGCCGAGCGCGCGCGCGATGTCGTGGCCGTGCACCACGAACTCCCCGAGCATGATCCCGAGCAGGTCCGCGGGGTGCACCTGCACGCCGCCGGTGTAGGGGAGTGGGCCTGCGTCGTCCACCGAGGGGCCCGACGGCAGCTGCGCGACGGCAGCTCGCAGACTGGTCAGGATCTTCGGCAGATCCTGGTCGGACAGCTGCGCGATCTCGACGTCGTTGAGTGCCGCGACGTCCTTGGCGTCCGCTGCCCACCGGTCCGGGTCACCGCCCGTCGGGGAGTACCGCACCGCAGCGGTGACCAGATGCGCCATGACCTGAGCGATCGTCCAGCGATCGGTGTGCGGTACCACAGCTGCAGGGTCAGGCGCCCGCTCGACCAGACCGATCAGATGGTCGTTGAGAGTGCCGATCATGCCTGCGCTGAACTCCGAACGACTCGTCATCGTCCCTCCGCACCCGTGGTGTCGATGAGCCCGACCCCACGGCCGAGGGCGACGGCTTGGGTTCGGCTGCCGACACCCAGCTTCGAGTAGATGGTGCGGAGGTGCACCTTCACCGTGAGGGGAGAGAGGTACAGCCGCTCCGCGATCCGCTGATTCGACAGTCCCTCGGCGAGAAGGCTCAGCACCTCCCGTTCGCGGCCGCTCAGCGGCTCGATGAGGGCAGCGGATCCGGGGCGCGCTGAGTGATCCCCTGTCGGGAAGGCGCCGAGCAGGCGCAGGGCCCTGGCGCGGTGCCGCCCGGTGACCTGACGGAGCAGGTCGGCCATGGGAGTGCCTTCGTCGACGAACAGCCGCACGAAACCCTGGGGAATCGCCAGGTCCATCACGTCGTCCAGCAGGTGCAGGCTGTCCCGCGCCGACCCGGCAGCGCGGGAGGCGAGCGCCTCGAGCGTGAGACACCGGAGCGCCTCGTCGCGCCATCCGCGGGCCTCGGCCTCGGCTCGGACCGGCCGCAGAATCTGCAGAGCCGCGGCCGGGGCGCCTCGGGCCAACAGCACGCGAGCGCCGATGGTCGGCAGGTCGAACTCCTCGGCGATGTGTGAGGCAGCGTCGACCCTGCCGCGGAACAGGTTCAGCCTGGCGAGCGCAGCCATCACGCTCGGACCTTCCCGCGCGTTGCCGAGCTCACGAACCCAGCGCTCGGCGTCCTCGAGCAACGCCCCCGCCTCGTCCGGCGCCCCTTGGGAGAGCTTGATCCGGGCGAGCAGCACCTGGCAGGCCGCGGGCCGATCGGTGTTCTGGAGCCGGCGGGCCAGCTCCAGCGCTCGCTGACCGCGCTGCCACGCGTCGTCGAGATCGTTCCACTCGTAGTGGATCCGGGCCAGGCCCAGATGGGCCTCGGCGATGACCGGGTAGGGCAGGTCGGCGGCGAGCCGGAGTGTCTCCTCGTAGGTGGCCGCGGCGGCGCGGAGCTCGGTGTCGAGCTCCTCGACGGCGCCAAGACCGATCAGCGAGATCAGCTCACCGAAGCGGCTTCCGGCGCCTCGACTCATACCGCGGGCCTCGGAGTACGCCGTGCGTGCCTCTGCTCGTTCGCCCAGCACCTGATGGGCATACCCCAGCGTCTGGATCGCCGAGGCGCGGGCGGCCACGTCGTCCGGGGGAAGGTACTCGAGCGCCCGCCTGGACTCGGCGATCATCACGTCTGCCCGGTGCCGGCTCAACCCGAGCATCGCCCGCAGATTGGCGATGCGGCCGAGGAGGTGCGGGTCGGGAGGCGTCTCGCGGGACGCGAGGGTTGCCTCCACCTGGTCGAGCATCTCGGTGATGCCGGTGCTCTGTCCGCTACCCAGCATGACCGTCGCCTGGACGACGCGCAGCTCCGGCCAGGCGTCGAGGGTCTCGCGCGGCAGGGTGGTGAGCCAGGCGGCGATCGGCGCCAGCGCGCCCCGCGTGTAGAGCGGCAGGCCATGGCCCTGGATGAGGCGGACTGCCCGGGCGATGTCGTGCCCCGCCGTGGCATGACGGAAGGCGTCCAGGTCGAGTCCGTTCTGCTCCAGCCACCCGCTGGCCCGGACGTGCAGCTCGTCCAGGGACGCCGCCGGCAACGTCTGCTGCAGACGGCGGCGCAGCAGGTCGCGGAACAGGTGGTGGTAGCGGAACCAGCGTCGTTCCTCATCGAGCGGGACGATGAAGAGGTTCGAGCGCTCCAGCAGCTCCAGCGTGTCCTGACCTGGTGTGGCATCGAGGGTGACGGCGTCGCAGAGCGGGCCGCACAGACGGTCCAGGACCGAGGTGAGGATCAGGAATCGCGTGCGTTCCGGGGGTAGCCGGGCGAGCACCTCCTCGGCCAGGTAGTCCAGCACGAAGCGGTGGCTGCCGGAGAAGCTGGTGATCAGCCCGGCGGGATCGGGTTCGTGCTCGAGGGAGATGGCGACGAGCTGGAGGCCTGCGATCCAGCCTTCGGTGGACGATTCGAGTGCGGCGACCTCCTCGCTGGACAGCCCGAGGCGTTTGGCCCCGTTGAGGAAGCGTTGGCATTCGTCGGTGGTGAAGCGCAGGTCGGGCGCCCGAAGCTCGCACAGCTCCGCGCCGGCGCGCAGCCGCCCGAGCGGGAGTGATGGGTCCTCGCGGCTGGCGATGATCAGATGCAGGTGTGGCGGGAGGTGTTCCACGAGGAAGGCGACCGCGTCGTCGACGAGCCGGGAGTCGACGCTGTGGTAGTCGTCGAGGACGAGCACCAGATCGGTCGTTGCGGCGGCCAGGTCGTTCACGAGCGGCGTCAGCGCGGACTGGATCGGAGGCGGCTGGGGATGGTCCAGCAGTGGCAGCACCGCCTCTCCCGCGTGGGGGACCAGCGCGCGCAGCGCGGCGATCAGGTAGGTGAGGAAGTGGCCCAGATCCGAGTCGCTGTCGTCCAGGGACAGCCAAGCGATCTGGTGGCCTCCGCGCCGTGCCCAGTCGGCGATCGCGGTTGTCTTGCCGAAGCCGGCCGGCGCCGAGACGAGGGTCAGCCTGCGGTGGAGGGCGTCGTCGAGGTGAGCGTCGAGGCGGCTCCTGCTCACGATGCCGGGCCGCTCGGCGGGTGCGTAGAGCTTGGTGGCCAGAATGGGCACAGGCACGCTCATGATCCTAGGTGGGCCGGGCCCGATTACTCCCCTGGATACCTCCACGGAGGTATGACGCGCCGGGGTCGGCGGCGGAGGCTGGAGTCATGGCCGTTGAGATCAACCCCGAGCCTGGCAGCCTGCAAGCGGTGTGCTACCAGGTCCGTGTCGCGGGGGAGCTCGACGCCGAGTGGTCCGAGTGGTTCACCGGGCTGCGCGTCGTCGCCGCTGGCGGCGAGACGCTGCTGGTCGGACCGATGGACCAGGCCACGTTGTACGGGGTGCTCAAACGCGTCCGGGACCTCGGCCTACGGCTGGTCTCGGTGATCCGATCGGAGGATTCATGAACGCCCGAGGCAACACTCCTCGATTCCTCGGCGCCGCCTTCCTGGCAGTCGTCGTCACGAGCCTCACCAGCGGCCTCGCCACCGGCGCGGCCACGGGTTCGGGTGACATCGCAGACGTACTGGCCTCGGTCGCCGACCACACCGGTCTCGTCCACGTCGCCGTCCTGATGGGCGTGCTGAATGCCGTCGGCATCCTGGTCCTGGCCGGGCTGCTCTACGCGGTGCTCAGCCCTTGGGGGAAGACCCTGGCCCTCATCGCGACGCTGTGCTGGACGGGGGAGTCCTTCTTCTACGCGCTCAATCAGATCGCCGCGAACGCCCTGACGCATGTGGCGTCGGACTTCCAGAGCTCGGGCGGCGTGAGCGGGTCGAGCGCCGGTTCCTACGCATCGCTCGGTCAGTTCCTGTACACCGACGTCTCCGGGCGGGGCGGAACGATTCTGATGTTCTTCTACTGCGCAGGCGGACTGCTCTTCTACTACCTGTTCTTCGTCTCCCGCATGGTCCCGCGGTGGATCTCTGGCTACGGGCTGGTCGCCGTCGCCGTGGGAATCGTCGGAGCGTCCATCGAGCTGCTCGGCCCGTCGCTCGGCATCGTGCCCTACATCGCGATCCTGCCGTTCGAGCTCGTCGTCGGCGTGTACCTGCTCTCCCGAGGCGGCGACACCACCTCGACCACCCCAGCCGTGGAGATGGTGGCCGTCTGACGGTGACCTGCTGCGCTTCTTCGGGAGGATCTGGTCTGGGGAAGCAATGGGCTGAGGATCCTCGCCCTCGGGCTCGCTATCGGCGCGGCCCACGAGCGGCTGAGCCCATAGGCTGGTAGCGACGTCGCGCGTTCAGCTGCGAGGGAAGGCAGTCCTGTGGATACCGCGGCACGGAGCAGGGACGGCAGCGTCCATGTGACCGATGAGCGGTTCAACACGGTCTCGCACCTGTTCGCCGCCTGTTTCGCCGTCGGGGGCGCCGCGCTGCTCGTCTCTCAGGCGAGTGCCCAGGGAGACCCGTGGAAGATCGTCGGGCTGAGCGTCTACGGGGTCTGCCTGGTGGCACTGTTCGTGTCCAGCACGATCCATCACGGGCTCGACCGGAGCCCGCGACTGAACGAGACACTGCGCACCCTCGACTACGATTCGGTCTTCCTCCTGATCGCGGGCACGGTCACCCCGCTCGTGCTGGTGCTCTTCCGAAACACTTACGGCTGGACGGTCTTCGGTGCGGTCTGGGCCATCGCCGTACTGGGGATCGTGCTCCGATCGGTGCTGCAGGGGCTGCCGAAGCACATCACCAACACCCTCTACATCGCCCTGGGCTGGCTGACGGTGCTCCTGGTCGGCGCGGGCAGCCCGCTGCCCGTGGGGGCGTTGGTGCTGATGGCAGCGGGGGGCCTGATCTACAGTGCCGGCTTCGTGATCTTCGTGATCGAGAAGCCGAACCCGCGCCCTGGGGTGTTCGGATTCCACGAGACATGGCACTTCCTGGTGGTCGTGGCGGCGCTGATGCACTACCTCCTCATGTACATCTACGTCCTGCCGGCGTAGCCCGTCGTCACCGCCCCGCTGGTTCGGCGGTCGCCCGGGCCACCGCGTCGATGGATCGGCGGACGTCGGAGGGGTCGGTCGACCAGTTGCTCACCGAGATCCGCAGCACGTCGCGGTCACGCCAGCGTGAGCCCGACATCCAGGCGCCGCCGTCCGCGATCAGTCGGGCGGTGACCCGGCGGGTGCGTTCGTCGTCGCCGAAGGTCACGCAGGCCTGCGTGTAGACGACGTCGTTGATCACCTGAGCGCCGTCCAGCGCGGAGATGCCCTCGGCGAGGGCCTGGGCATGGGCGGCGAGCCGGTCAAGTCAGGTGAGTCTCACGACCTGACATGGATCCGCTCACCCTGCGGGCCGAACAGCGCCAGCATCTCGGTCGGGGTGTTCCAGCGATTGGCGACGACGTGAGGAGTCCGGGTGTCGAACTCGACCACCTCGCCCGGCCCCAGGTCGAGCTCCTGATGGCCGAGGACGAGGTGGAGCCTGCCCGAGAGGATGTAGATCCACTCGTACCCCTCGTGGACCTTCGGCTCGTAGGGCTCCGGGGGGTCGTGCGGCGGCACGATCACCTTGAACGCCTGCAACCCGCCCGGTCGCCGGGTCAGCGGGATGAAGGTGCGCCCGTGCCGCTTGATCGGCTTGGCCCGCACCCGGGGATCTCCTGTCTCGGGCGCGTCGACCAGTTCGTCGAGCGGCACCTGATGGGCCCTGGCCAGCGGCAGGAGCAGCTCGAGAGTGGGCTTGCGCTGCCCGGACTCCAGCCGTCACAGCGTGCTCACCGAGATGCCGGTGCTCTCCGCCAGCTTCGCCAGCGTCGCGCCCCGCTCCACCCGCAGGGCCCGCAACCGCGGCCCGACCGCCTCGAGCACGTCATCGAACTCCGCCACTTCCCGAGTTTGCCAAGACAGCAGCGGAGTTTGTCAATGGCGTCCTTTGCTTGGCACGCTGACGGCATGGACAACCACGGGCACCAGCACACCGACGAGGACGTGGCCGCGCTGTTCGAGCCGGCGGGCTGGGAGGAGCGCTACTCCGGCGAGGAGAAGATCTGGAGCGGCAACCCCAACGCCCAGTTGGTCGCCGAGGTGTCGAGGCTGACCCCGGGTACCGCGCTCGACGTCGGGTGCGGGGAGGGTGGCGACGTGATCTGGCTGGCTCGGCAGGGCTGGCGGGTCACCGGGGCGGACTTCTCCGCCAACGGACTGACCCGCGCAGCCCGGCACGCCGAGGAGGCCGGCGTCGCCGACCGTGCGGACTGGTGGCAGGTCGACGCCCGGGTCTTCTCGGCCGACGGCCGGTCCTACGACCTGGTCACGACCCACTTCCTGCACCCGCCGGACGGCGGGATGGTCGAGGTCGTCGGTCGGCTGTCCGAGGCCGTCGCGCCCGGCGGGCACCTCCTGGTCGTGGGCCACGCGCCGTCCGAGGCGTTCCCCCACCTGACCGCGAGCCACCGCCAGGCGATGTTCCTCGCCGAGGAGCTGTTGCCGGGACTGCCCGAGGGCTTCGACACGCTCGTCGTCGAGCAGCGGCCGCGGACCATGACGCACGACGGGGTGACCCTCGACGTCCACGACTCCACGCTGCTCGCCCGCCGTCGGGACGAGTGCGGCTAGGAGATCCTGCGGCGGTAGGTGACCATGGCGAAGGCGTACGCGACGATCAGGATGCCGACACACCAGGCCAGGGCGATCCAGATGTCGGTGCCGACCGGCTGCTCGGTGAACAGGTCCCTGATCGCGTTGACGATGGACGTCACGGGCTGGTGATCGGCGAAGGCGCGCACCGGGCCGGGCATGGTGGCCGTGGGCACGAAGGCCGAGCTGATGAACGGCAGCAGGATGAGCGGGTAGGAGAACGCGCTCGCGCCGTCGACGGACTTCGCGGAGAGACCGGGGATCACGGCCATCCACGTCAACGCGAGGGTGACCAGGATCAGGATGCCGGCCACCGCGAGCCACGCCAGCACTCCGGCCCCCGAGCGGAAGCCCATCAGGAGAGCGACGAGCACCACGACCACCAGCGAGATCAGGTTGGCGACCAGCGAGGTCAGCACGTGTGCCCACAGTACGGACGACCGTGCGATCGGCATGGACTGGAATCGTTCGAAGATGCCGCTCTGCAGATCCAGGAAGAGCCGGAATGCGGTGTAGGAGATGCCGGAGGCGATCGTGATGAGCAGAATGCCGGGCAGCAGGTAGTTCACATATGAATCAGACCCTGATTCGATCGCACCGCCGAACACATACACGAACAGCAGCATGAAGGCGATCGGCATGATCGTGGTCGTGATGATGGTGTCCAGGCTGCGGGCGATGTGGCGCAGGGATCGCCCCAGCAGGACGGTGCTGTCACCGACGAAGTGTGTGGTCATGGCCGCTCCTTGTCGTTGTCGCCGACGATGGCGAGGAAGACCTCCTCCAGCGTCGGCTGCTTCTTCACGTACTCGACGGTGGCTGGCGGCAGTAGCTGCTTGAGCTCGGTGAGGGTTCCGTTCGCGATGATCCGCCCGCCGTGAAGGATCGCGATCCGGTCGGCGAGCTGTTCGGCCTCGTCCAGATACTGCGTCGTGAGCAGCACCGTGGTGCCCGACGCCGCGAGTTCCTTGACCGCCTGCCACACCTCGATGCGCGCCTGGGGGTCCAGCCCGGCCGTCGGTTCGTCCAGGAAGATCACCTGCGGATTCCCGAGGAGGCTCATCGCGATGTCGAGCCGGCGGCGCATGCCACCCGAGTACGTCGCCACCCTGCGCGCGCCCGCCTCGGTCAGCGAGAAGCGATCGAGCAGGTCGTCCGCGATCCGGCCGGCGTCCGCCAGATGCCGCAGCCGGGCGACCAGCACGAGGTTCTCCCGCCCGGTGAGGATCTCGTCGACGGCGGCGAACTGCCCGGTGAGGCTGATGGACTCCCGCACCTTCGCAGCCTGCGAGGCGACATCGAAGCCGTTGACCTCGGCAGTCCCCGCGTCGGCCCTGAGCAGCGTGGACAGGATCTTCACGACCGTGGTCTTGCCCGCTCCGTTCGAGCCGAGCAGGGCGAAGATGCTGCCGCGGGTCACGTCGAAATCCACGCCCCGCAACACGTTCAGCGTCTTGTACGACTTCTCCAGGCCCTGCACGCGGATCGCCTGAATCGGCTGCGATGTCATCGGACCCCCTGCGCTCCGGTCTCTTCTGCCTCGGCCTGCTCGACGGCACGGGTCAGCCGCTCCTGTTCCCGGGTGATCCAGTGACCCGCCGGGTAGTTGCGGAGGAACGCCTCGGCGAACTCCACGGGGTTCTCGCCGAGGATCTCGCGGATCGGGGTTCCGTTCGCCGCGCCCTGCTCGAGGAGGTCGGCGAGGTCGTCCAGCATCGCCAGGATGCTGTCGCCGTCACCAATCCCCCCGAGGTGGTAGATGTACCGCTCCAACCCGGCAGTCGCCGTGCGATAACTCGTGGGGAGCCGTGCCACCCTCGCCTTGTATTTCCGGTACTGCTTCTTCTGCTGGATCCACCGTGCGGCCATGCCTATCTGCCTCCTTCGCGGAGCTGTTCGAGCCGTTCTGTGAGGAAGCTCCACGTCGTCCAGAACTCCTCGAGGGACTCCTGTCCCCGAGCGTTGAGGGAGTACACCTTGCGTGGCGGCCCCTTCTCTGAGGGGACCTTCTCCACGTCGACGAGGCCGCGCTGCTCGATCCTGATCAGCAGTGCGTAGACGGTTCCCTCGGCGATGTCGGAGAAGCCCTGCGTGCGCAACCAGGCCGTGATCTCGTAGCCGTAGGCGGGCTGCACGGCCAGGAACGCCAGTGCGATGCCCTCCAGCGTGCCCTTGAGCATTTCTGTCATCTGCTTGCTCACGGAGCACCTCTCGAGCTACTTAACATTGCTGACTACTAGTACATAGTAGTGCTGAATAGCGGCTGCGCAAGCCTCGGGTCGAGGTGGGCTGGAAGTGGGCCAAATCCCTTGGTGGGGAGGGGAGTCACGCCCGCTTCCGGGTTGTGAGCCCCGGCCGGGGCCTGCCGAACTCCCGGCTGACCTCGATGAGCAGGTGGAGGAAGCTGTCGGTGAGCTGGTTGAAGCCGCGGTCGGCGGGGACGACGGCGTGGATCTCGCGGTGGAGCTTCGGGGAGCGCAGCGGACGCGCCGTCGTTCCCGGCGGGAGGGACAGTGCGAGGCGCGAGACGAGGGCGACGCCGATCCCTGTGGCGACCAGGGCCTGTGCGACGTCATAGGACTCGCTCTCGAAGCGGATGTGCGGCGTGAAGCCCGCCTCCTGTGCCGCCCGGTCGAACTGGGCGCGAGCGACGTGCCCGGCGCGGATGAGTACCCAGGTCTCGTCGCACAGCTGCGCGAGGCGGAGTGGTCCGGTGCCGGAGCGGGCCAGAGGGTGGTCGTCGGGAAGCACGATGACCATGGGGTCGGTGAGCAGGTGGGTGGTGCTGACCTCTGGGCGGATCGGGAGCGGGGCACCGTAGGTGGCGAAGACCGCGAGGTCGAGTTGCCCGTCCGCGACGACGTCGATGGCGCGGCCGGAGGGAACATCCACGACCGAGAGGTCGGCGTCGGGGTGCCGGTGCCGCAGCGCGGTCAGGGCCGGCGGCAGCAGGTGGAGCGCCGCGGCCTGAAAAGTGCCGATCCGCAGCCGGCCGGCGGTCTCACCCTTGTAGGCGGCGAACGCATCGGCCGCGGCGCGCGCCTGCCGGTCGATGACCTCGCCGTAGGGGGCCAGGACGGCGCCGGCGGGGGTCAGCGACGCACCGCGCGTTGTGCGGGAGACCAGGGTGACCCCCCAGTCCCGTTCGGCCTTGACCAGCCGTTGGGTCACTGCGGCTGAGGTGATGCCCAGTTCCTCAGCCGCCGCGGCGAGGGTGCCATGACGTTTGATCAGGGCCAGTAGGCGTGCCTGATCGGGCAGGTCGGTCTTCACATTTCTAAGTATGAAGGAACGTCACGCTTGATTGTCTTCACGCGTGCGATGGCTGGACACTCGAACTCAGTCACGTCGAGGAGCTCCCATGCCCGTGCACGTACCCGCGTTCGTCGTCACCGCGTGGCTGCTCGCCATGCTGCCAGGGGTCGGCCAGGCACTCATCCTGCGCCAGACCCTTACCCGTGGCCGCCGCAGCGCCTGGACCACCGTTGCGGGGACGGCCACAGGACTCCTGGTGTGGAGCACCCTGGCTGCCGCGGGCCTGTCCGCGGTGCTGCTCGCAAATCCCACCGCGTACCTGGCGATCAGGATCGCGGGCGGGCTGGTGCTCGGCTACCTCGGGCTCAGCAGTCTGCGAACGATGCTCCGTCACCGGGCCGGGGCACCACCGGACCCGGTCGCCGACCGCGGCGGGTACCTCGCGGGCCTGGCCACCAACCTCGGCAACCCGAAGTCGGGCGTCTTCGCCATCTCGCTGCTCCCTCAGTTCATCGACCCGCAGGGCCAGGCCTTCGTGGGCGGGGTTCTGTTGGGCGCCATCTGGGCGGCCACGACGGCGTGTTGGTACCTGCTGTTCGTCTGGGCCGTGCACAGGGGGAGAGCCCTCATCGCCAGGCCTGCCGTCACCACCTGGTTGCACGGCATCACCGGCGCCGTCCTGCTGCTGCTCGGCGTCACCGTGGTCGTCGGCGCGTGACCCCACTCGCGACGTCGCTCCGCCGGCTGACGCCGCCCGGCTCGACAAGGGCCAGGGCTCGAGGGTCAGTGGTCGGCTGCGCTGCCACCTCGCAGGATCTCTGCCCTGTGAGGTCGATGGTTCGGCCGTCTCGGCATGAGGAACGGCGTCGAAGCCCGATACGCGAGATAGTCGTTCCCGAACCGGAGGGCGAGCTCCCGCTCCTCCACACGTTTGATGAACAGCAGGAGCAGCCCACCGAGCAGGGCCACCAGGAGAAGCGACGCCAACGATCCGATCGCCAGCGACAACCCCGTGTAGGCCAGGATCGTCCCCAGCGCCATCGGGTTCCTGCACCAGGCGAACGGGCCGGAGGTCAGCAGACGCTGGGTCGGGGCCATGGGGAGCGGCGTCCCTGACCCTTGGTCCACCTGGACCGCGATCGACCAGAGCGCAAGGGCACCCCCTCCCGGAATCAGCAGGCATCCCAGCACCAGACTGACAGGGGGCCGCAGTAGCGCGTCCCCTCCTCCCAGCACCTCCCACCGCGAGAGGCTGAGCAGGACGAGCGGGAGGATCCCCAGGAAGACCACGCCACCCAGAGCGAGGAACGCGACACGTTGGCCGACCGTCCGTGATGCCCGAGCCCATCGGAGATTGGTGAGGTCGTGCGGCTTGCTGCCTACGTGCCCTCGTGGGCCATGACGTAGATCGAGGCGAGGACGGAGCCCAGCGCGGTGGATACCGTTGTCACCACTCTGCGGTAGCCCGGCCCCTCGAAGGCATCCAGGCGGTCCCAGTGCTGGGGGAGGTCTGCAGACGTGAAGATCTCGACGGCGACCGGGGGACCGCTCGGGTCGAGGACCAGGGCCGGGTAGCCCAGGTCGGCGCCCCAGCCGGCCTCGATCAGCCGCCCATGGGTGGTGCCCTGTGTCCACGAACCGTGCAGCCCGTCCAGTTGATGGTGATTGGGGCGGCCCGGGGCGAGCGTTCCGTAGGTGGCCAGGCTGAGTTGGGCCTCGTGCGGGTCACGCGTGGTCATGAAGGCAGTCTCTCGCGTGCGGCCGTGGAGACCTTCTTCCGCGAGCGTTCGGCCGCGTTCATGTCCAGGTCTGCTGCCCGCGGCAGCGTGTCTGCGGACTGCGGACGGTCTGCCGTCGCCAGCCCGATGCTCGCCGCTGCGGGCCGATCCCACCCCGCGATCCGCGTGGGGTCCGAGAGCGCGGCCCGGATCCGATCGAGCACGCCGTCCACGTGATCCTGGTCGGTGAGTGCCGGCAGCAGGACGGCGAACTCGTCGCCGCCCAGCCGGGCGACGGTGTCGGAGGGGCGCACGCAATCGTTGAGCCGCTCCGCGACGGTGCGCAGCAGCAGGTCTCCGGCGGCGTGGCCCTGGGTGTCGTTCACCGGCCAGTGGCCAGACCCAGGTGGGCGCCCGCATCGGGGCCGGCGGCGTGCTCGGAGTTCACCACCGCTCCCATCGCAGTCCCGGATCCCGGCGGCCTCGATGAACACCGACCTCACCACCTTCTTCGGCAGGCAGACAGCCCGGCTGAACCCCCGTGACCCCCGTGACCGCCGGGCCTCCCTGGCTGGTCGGTCCCGGAGCGGGGCCCGCTGGTCTCGGGCGGAGATGCCCTGTACCTGCGCCACTGGATGCGGGAGTCCGGCCTGGCCGGCCCGGCGTACGCGATCGACGACGAGACCGCCGATGCCGATCGCCGTCGGGCCCGAGAGATCCCCCCCGCTGGATCCCTCGGGCCCGGCTCCTGCCGCCGCCCGTTCAGACCAGGCCGGCATCCACCATCTCTGGAGGGGGCGCGGTGAGCTGGGCGAGAAGAGTGCTCCGGTCCCGGGTGGGCGCGCCGGCGGCCAGCCGGAGCCTGAGGAGGGCGATGGCCCCCGCGCCGGCCACCCCAGCTCCGGCGATCACTGTGGTGGGCGCCACGAATTGTGCGGCCGCTCCGGCGGCCACGATCGCCAGCGCCTGGCCTCCGTACATGCCGGTCATCGCTATCCCGAAGACCCGAGCTCGAGCGTGGGCAGGCGCCGCCATGGCGAAGGCGGTGTTGGCGGCGATCTGGTAGGCCGACGCCGCGCCTGCGAGCGCGAACAGGGCAAGGGCCACCGGCAGCGTAGGACGGGCCGCGATCGGCAGCAGCGGCAGTGTCCCGATGACGGCCAACGGCCACATCAGCCGCGGCCGAACCGCTGGTGGAACCAACCGGGTCAGGAGCACTCCGCCGATGATCCGGCCCGCGGCGACGCTGCCCATCACCAGCCCGACGACGCCCGCTCCGGCGCCGACCGAGTGGGCGTAGACCGGGGCAATGGCCTCCGGGACGATCACGTATGCCGCGCCGAGAACCCCCAGAAGCAGCGGGCCGTGCAGCCGGGGATCTCCGGAGACCAGGCGCAGCCCCTCGGCCGAGTCACGAAGCAGGCTGGTTCCAGCGGCTTCGGCGCTCGCGGGAGGGCGACGATTGAGGCCTCGGCGCAGCAGGAGCGCCGAGATCGCGAACGAGAGCGCGTCCAGTGCCATGCCCCACTGGGGTCCGATCGCCAGGATCAGGGCGCCGCCGGTCAGGAATCCGACAAACTGCGCGCCCTGGTGCACCGCGTCACGGAGGCTGACCCCCACGGCATAGCGATCGCCCTCGAGGACCTGCGGGTAGAGGGCGCTGATCGAAGCGTCGAAGGGAGGCGCGAGCATTGCTGCGGTGAGGACCAGCAGGCCCACCACGAGCAGGGGCGTGCCCGGGACGGCAGCCAGCCCGATGAGGGCCGCGCGGAGCAGGTCACAGCCGACGACGACCTGGCGCGCCGGCAAACGGTCGGCCAGAGCCGACAGGACGGGCCCGCCGATCGCCCAGGGCAGGAACGCGGCCGAGTAGCCCAAGGCCGCGATCAGCGCTGATCCGCTGCGTTGGTAGAGCAGGACGGCGAGCGCCACCGCCGCTACCTGATCACCCAGCAAGGATGTCGCATCCGACGTGAACAGGGCCCGGTACTCCGGCACCGAGAAGACCTCGCGATAGCTCGCCTGCCGGGTGTCCGGATTCATCTCGGGCTCCGATCGTGAGCGTTGGCGCGAATTCAGGGGTCCGGGCCTGGACTGGGTCTGGACGAACGACGCCCCCGGACCAGGGCCCGGGGGCGAGCGTCGAGCGGCGGTCACGAGACGGTGCCGTCGCGACGGGTCAGGGTCAGCTCCAGCGGCTGCCGCGCTTCTTGGTCGAGCGACGCATGGCGTGCCTCCTTCCGGGTCGTCGTCCTTGGTGCTGAGAGGAGCTTCGCGCCCCGCCCATACAGCTTGCTGACAGTGCGCTGACAGCCGTTGAGGACTCTCCGACCGCCCGGGGAGCGCCAGCTCGCGGCATGCGCAACGTCGTCCGGCGGAGTGAGGCGAAGCGAACTCCCCTGGCCGCCCGGCGAGATCACGTATGTTCGGTGAGGTGACGCCGCCCCGAAGGGCCCCGGCGACGGGTTCCGACCCCAGGGTCGACCTCCGCGTGCTCGGACCACTTGAGGTGGACGTCGAGGCAGAACGGGTCGACGTCGGCGGCCCTCGCCCGCGCGCGCTCCTGGCCCTGCTGGCCTTGGAGGCCGGCACCGTGGTCGGCCTGGACCGGTTGATCGACGTGCTGTGGGACGGCGAGGAGCCGGACGGCGCGCGCAACGCCGTCCAGGTCTACGTCTCGCGCCTGCGCAAGGCGCTGGGCCCCTCCGGGCCGGCGTTGCGGGCGGGGCCCGGGGGCTATCTGCTGGACATTCCCGACGAAGCCGTCGATGCCACGCGCTTTCGGCGGCTGGCTGAGCGCGGGCACGCCCTCCTGCGCGACGGTCGTCCGGAGGCCGCATCGGAGGTGCTGGGCGAGGCGCTGAGCCTGTGGCGCGGCGAGGCGCTACCCGACCTCGGCGGTGCCGGGGAAGGCCTGCGCGCTGGTCTGGAGGCCGGCCGGCTGGCCGCCCGGACGGCTCTGGCCCAGGCCGAGTTGGACCTCGGCCACCACCATGCGATGGTGCCGGAACTCCAGCAGCTGGTCCGAGGGCACCCGCTGGACGAAGAGTTGGTGGCGCTGCTGATGACCGCCCTGTACCGGGCCGGACGCCAGGCTGACGCCCTGGCTGCGTATGCTGCGGCCGCTCGCCGCCTGGCCGACGAACTGGGTATCGATCCGGGCAAGGACCTTCGCCGCATGCACGAATCCGTTCTGCGGCAAGAGATTGCACCAGCCACGCCCCGGCCCTCGATCCAGCCAGGGATGCCGCTGGTCGGTCGGGTGCGGGACCTCGGCCTGGTCCGTGACCGCCTCAGTGACCCTGTGGCCCGGGTGATCACCCTGGTGGGGCCAGGGGGCGCCGGCAAGACCCGGCTGGCCATGGAGGTCGTGACGCAGTGGCGGTACGACGTTCTCGTGGTCGCCCTGGCCGGCACCGAGGACCCCGCGTCCGTGGTGCCCGAGATCTGCCGCGCGGACGGCGCCCTGCCCGCCTGGGCCAGTGAGCCTGCCCTCGACGTCGCGACCCGTGCCCTCGGCGGACGGCGGCTCCTGCTGGTGCTGGACAACCTGGAGCAATTGATCGACCGGCCGGGCACTGGCCACCAAGGCCTGGGCGATCTGGACGAACTGATCGGCCGGTTGCCGGGGCTGACTGTCCTGTGCACCAGTCGCTGTCCGGTCGGGTTGCCGGGGGAGTACCTGGTTCCGATCGGCCCGCTGCAGGTGCCGCGCCCAACGGCGTCCACCTGCGACGAGGTGATCGCCAGCGACGCCGTCCAGCTGTTCCGGGACCGAGCTCGGGCGGCGATGCCCGAGTTCGAGGTGACGGAGGAGAATGCGGCCGATGTGGCCGCGGTGTGCCGGATGCTCGACGGCCTGCCGCTGGCCCTGGAGCTGGCTGCCGCCCGGGTGCGGCTGATGCCCCCTGCGATCCTGGTCCGTCGCGAGAGCGGCCGGCTCGGGTTGCTCGGTGGCGGTCCCCGGAGCCTGCCAGATCGGCACCGCAGCATCCGCGCCGCCCTGGACTGGAGCGTCGCGCTGCTCGATGCGCAGGAACGCCTCGTCTTCGCCGAGCTGTCGGTGTTCGCCGGCGGTTGGACCTTGGACGCCGCCGAGGCGGTCTGCGCCGGGCCTGGCGCGGGTGCTGAGATCCTCGACGTCCTTGCCCGGCTCGTCGACCGCAGCCTCGTGGTGGCAGACGGCAGCGGCCGCGCCTGGATGTTGGAGCTGGTCCGCGAGTACGCGGCCGAGATGCTCGTGGGCATGCCCGAGGGGGTGCCGGAGCGCGCCCGGGCGGCGCACAGCGCGTTCTACCTCGAGCTCGCCGAGAGACTCGGCCCACAGTTCCGCATGAACCTCGACGCGGAGACCCGAGCCGCTCTCGGTGCCGAGACGGCGAACTTCGCGGTTGTCCTGGGTCGGTTGCATGCTGAGGGCGAGAGTGAGCGGCTGGCCCGGCTCGTTGTCGTCCTGCTCGAGTACTGGTACTACTCCGGTGCGCTCGGTGACGCCGACCGCTGGCACGCTCTGGCCGAGGCCGGCGACGTCCCGGCGCGTACCCGGGCCCAGCTGCACCTGTCCGCAGGGAGCCTGGCGTTAGTCTCCGGGGATCTGCCGCGGGCCAGGGCGTCCTTCGACGCCGCCCACGCTCGCGCCGTCGACGTGGGCGACGACCTGTTGCTGGCCCGGATCGTGATGTCTCAGGGCCTGGTGGACCGCTACGGAGGCGACCACGCGCGCGCCCTGGAGCGGGGCGACACGGCTCGCCTGCTCGCGGTCCGGGCCGGCGCCGATCAGTTCGTCCCGATCATCGACAACGAGCGTGGCGAGGTACTGACTCAGCTCGGGAGGGCGAGCGAAGGACGTTCCTTGATCGAGCAGTTGCAGGCGCGGGCTCGAGCCACGCACAGCCCAGGACACCTGGCGATGACCACGGCACAACTGGCGCTGCTCGCCTACGCGGACGGCGAGCACGAGCAGGCGGCAGACCTGGCCGCTCAGGCCCAGGAGGTGGCCGAGCAGACCGGCGTGACGCCGGCGCTCGCAGATGTCCTGGTTGTCGTCGGTCTGCTCGAGCTGCTGCTCGGGGACCCGGCTCAGGCGGCTGCTGTGCTGCGCCGGGCTGCTCGGGTCAACGGCCAGGTGTCGCAACCGTTGTCCCTTCCGGACATCGCGAGCCTGCTCGGCGCCGCGCTGGCGCAGAGCGGTGATGACATCGCCGGGGCAGGCCTGCTGGCGGTTGGCCGGGCCTGGCGGGAAGCCCGAGGGCTGGCGATCGGCCACCCGCTGACCGTCGCGGTCATCACTCGCGCCGAGGCGGACGTCGCGGTCCAGCTCACCCCGGAGACGCTGCGGACAATGACCCGCCGGGCGCGCCGCGCGCCGTTCGGTTCCCTCGAGGCGCTGGAGGAGCTGGTTTCGCCGCTGACGATCGACATTCGTCCAAGCCCGGCGCAGCAACGGCCCGCGACGGTCAACGGCGGCTGATCGCCCCGCACCTCGCCTCGATCGGACGTGGCCTGTCCGGGGAGGGGAAGCGCGACGCCCCGTGCGGCGAGGACGTCTTTCGTGGCGTGGAGGACGCTCCGGGTCGGGTGAGGTCAGAACGCGGTCGGGGAGTGCGGGCGGTAGTGCTCCTCGAGCGCCGTGACCTCGTCGTCGGTGAGGGTGAGGTCGAGCGCGGCGACGGCGTCGGTGAGGTGGTGCGGCTTGGTGGCTCCGACGATCGGGGCGGTGACGACGGGGTTGCGCAGCACCCAGGCGAGCGCGACCTGCGCCATCGGGACGCCGCGCGTCTCAGCGATGCGCTGGACGGCGTCCACGATCGGTGCGTCGTCGTCGAGGTCGAACCGGTGGCCGACGGGGTCGTGGTCCATCCGGGTGGTGCGTTCGCCCCAGGGCCGGCAGACCCGGCCCTGGGCGAGTGGGGAGTAGGGGAGGCTGCCGACGCCCTGCCGGAAGAAGGGCTGCGCGTCGTCCTCACCGAGCGACCACTCGGCGAACCCGCGCGAGGTGTCACCGAAACTCATGCACCCCAACGCGATCCGGCTCACCGTGAGCCCGGACGCGCCGAGCCGGACGTCGTCGATCAGCTGCCCTTCGTCTGCTCGGCCGGCAGGGTCTCCTGGGTCGCGTCCTGGGTGGCGGCCCAGGACGCGAGCAGCTTCAGTGCGTCGGCGGTCGGGGTTCCCTCGGCGGCGGTGTAGATGTTCAGCTGCAGTCCGGGGTCTGAGGCCAAGGCCATGGCCTCGAAGTCGAGGTCGAGCCGCCCGACGACGGGGTGGTTGAGGCGCTTGCGTCCGCTGCGGTGGTAGCGGACGTCCTGGGACGCCCAGCGCTGCCGGAACGTCTGGCTCTGCGTCGACAGCTCCCCGACGAGCTCGATGAGAGCCTTGTCGTGCGGGTTGCGGCCGGCTTCGAGGTGCAGCATCGCGGCCGCGTCGCGCGTCACCTGCTCGTAGTCGACGAAGAACGTCCTGGCCGCCTCGGGGTCCAGGTAGACGAAACGGGTGGTGTTGGCGGGCCGTCGCGGATCCGCGAGCGCCGGGGAGTCGAGCACGGGGGAGTAGAGGGCCCGGGCGAGCCGGTTCATCGCGATGATGTCGTGGCGGCCGTTGCGGACCCATGCGGGGGCGCCGGTGACGGCGTCGAGAACCTGCTGGATCGCCGGGCGGACGGCGACCGCCGGTGTGCGCCGACGTCGGGCACCGCTGCCCGCGCCGGACTCACGGGCGAGCGCGAAGAGGTGATCGCGTTCGGCCTCGTCGAGCTGCAAGGCGTTGGCGAGGGCGTCCAGGACGCTCTCGGAGGCCCCGGCGAGGCTGCCGCGCTCCATCCGGACGTAGTAATCCACCGAGACCCCCGCGAGCATCGCGACCTCCTCGCGGCGCAGACCCGTGACCCGTCGGTTGCCGCCGTAGGCCGGCAGCCCCGCCTGCTCGGGCGTCAGCCGTGCCCGTCTCGAGCTGAGGTACTGCCGGATCTCGGCACGCAGGTCCATAGACTCCATGAACCCACCGTAGGACCGGGTGCGTCGGCGAGACAGGCCCTGGCAGTACCGGGAACGACCGGTCCTCCCGTGCCCGTCGGATCTGGTGTCGACTGGACCACGTGAGAGCCACCTACCTGTTCGGAGCGGGAGACGTCCGCGTCATCGATGCCCCCGCCCCCACGATCGAGCAGCCCGCCGACGTCGTCGTGCGCGTGACCCGCGCCTGCGTCTGCGGCAGCGACCTGCATCCCTTCCACTCCGCGCCGGCCTCCGGGCACGGAGTCTCGATCGGCCACGAGTTTGTCGGGGTCGTCGAGCAGGTCGGCAGCGAGGTGTCGACGCTGCGCACCGGAGACTTCGTCATCGCCCCGTTCGCGGTCTCCTGTGGCCGGTGCGAGTTCTGCCTGGCCGGGCTGCAGATCTCGTGCGTCGTCGGGGGATTCTGGAACGACCCACGCCTGGGCACCACGGGCGGCCAGGCCGAAGCGGTTCGTGTGCCGCTTGCCGACGGCACCCTGGTCCGCGTCCCCGGGGTCGACAGCTCGACCATCGGGTCGCTGGAGGAGGACCTGCTGGCGTCGCTGCTCACGCTGTCCGACGTGTACGGCACCGGCTGGCATGCGGCCGTCCGCGGCGGCGTCACCGCCGGCAGCACGGTCACCGTGATCGGCGACGGTGCCGTCGGGCTGCTAGCCGTCCTGTCCGCCAGGCAACGGGGGGCCGAGCGCATCGTGCTCATGGGTCGTCACCCCGCACGCACCGATCTGGGTCGTGAGTTCGGCGCGACCGACGTCGTCGCCGAACGCGGCGAGGAGGGCATCGCGGCCGTCCGTGAGCTCACCGCCGGCGGTAGCCAGATCGTCCTGGAGGCCGTCGGGCACCTGCCTGCCTACGAGCAGGCCGTCGGCGTCGTCCGACCCGGTGGCGTGATCAGCCGGGTCGGCGTGCCCCAGTACGAGCGGGCACCCGTGGGCTTCGGCTCGCTCTTCGGGCCCAACGTCACCCTCACCGGAGGACCCGCCCCGGTCCGCGCCTACATCGAGCGCCTCCTTCCCGCGGTGCTCGACGGGACGGTCCGGCCCGGCCGGGTCTTCGACCGCACCGTCACCCTGGAGGACACCCCCAAGGCGTACGACGCGATGGACACGCGGCAGGCGCTCAAGGTGATGGTCCGTCCGTGACACTTGAAGGAGAGCTTCATGACCATCCCGTCCATCACCGTGAACAACGGTGTGGTGATGCCTGCGCTCGGCTTCGGGGTCTTCCAGACGCCCCCGGAGGAGACCGCTGCGGCTGTCCAGGCTGCGCTGGCGACCGGCTACCGGCACATCGACACCGCGGCGGCCCAGGGGAACGAGCACGGTGTCGCAGAAGGGATCCGACGCTCCGGCATCGACCCGTCGGAGATCCTCGTCGAGACGAAGATCTGGATCAGCGACTACGGCTACGACGCGACCCTGCACGCGTTCGACAAGAGCGCCGGCAAGCTCGGGACCGACCGGATCGACCTGCTGCTCCTGCACCAGACGCTGCCCGGGGAGTTCGACCTGACCCTGGGCGCCTACCGGGCGTTGGAGACGCTGCTCGCCGACGGCCAGGTCCGTGCGATCGGAGGGATCACCTTCTACCGCGACGGCTCCCACGGCAGCACCCTGGCCGACCCGACCATCCTGCAGATCGCCGCCGCCCACGGCCGTACCGCGGCGCAGGTGATGCTGCGCTGGCACCTGCAGCAGGGCCGGTCGGTGATCCCGAAGTCGGTGACGCCGGCACGGATCGCGGAGAACTTCGCGGTCTTCGACTTCGAGCTGACCACCGACGAGCTGGCGGCGATCGATGCCCTCGACACCGGCGTCCGCGGTGGCCCCGAGCCGTCGGACATCACCCGCGCGAAGTACGGGCGAGACATCCCCGAAGCCTGAGGAGCCCACCACGCAGATCATCCCACCCGTCCCCACGAACAGGGGCGTGCCCGAGTGGTTCACCGGCGACGTCTGGGTGGACCCGATCGCCTTCCCCCGGGACGAGGAACAACGGATGACCGTGGCGCGGGTGCGGTTCGCACCCGGCGCACGCACCGCCTGGCACTCGCACGCCCGCGGCCAGACCCTGCACGTGACCCAGGGGGTGGCCTGGGTGCAGTCGCGTGGGGAGGACAAGCTCGTGCTGCACGCCGGGCAGACCGCCTACTGCAGCCCGGGCCAGGAGCACTGGCACGGCGCCTCCCCCGACACCTTCATGGAGCACCTGGCCATGCTCGATCAGGGCGACGACCCGGCCACCACCACGACCTGGCTCCAGCACGTCGCGGACGACGAGTACGCCGCCTGAACGGGGCCGCCCGAGCGGCGGGCCCGGGTGGGTGAAACCGCGCGTCGGATATGGGAGGCCGGGGTCGAAGCCCTGGTGTGGAGCGGCTCTGCGAATCAGAGCTTCTGGGTGTCACATGGCCCGGACGGTCGGCGTGCCGAGCAGTCGCAGGTCCCAGAGCTTCACGGCGAGATCACGGTTGGCTGTGCCCGGGTCGGGACCGACCCCGAGGTCCGGTGCGCCGTCGTTCCACATCTGGGAGAACGGGATGCTCTTGCCGGTGGTGAGGTTGTAGAAGGCCAGCGCGAGCGACGCCTTCGAGTTGCCGCCCGGCGGAGCGGAGTGCTCGAAGGAGCCGTGCATCTTGATCACGAGGATCTCGTCTGTGGGGGCGACCAACTGGCCGCCCAGGTAGCGCTGTCCGGGCGCGAAGTAGGTGGCGAGGATGCGTTGTGCGGGGGCGCGCACCCAGCCGACTCTGTCCGCGCCGTTGGTGGCGAGAGTGCGCACAATCGCTTCGTCGGGTGTCGAGGATGTGGACCCTGTCGCCGTCGCGGCCGTAACGGCCGGGGTGGGGGCCGGCTGGGTGGCCCCGGAGATAGCCGGGTGCGAGCTGCAGGCGGACACGAAGATGACGCCCAGGACAAGAGCCTGGAGCAGACCCGCCCCTCCAGGACGCATTATGATCACGGGATCGAGCCTACGTCGAGCCACGCCGCATGCGCACGCTCGTGCCGAAGAGCGAGCGTTGTGACCTTGGCGGAACGGGCACTTGATGTTCAGCGCGTCACATCCTCAGCCAAGCGATTCACGGGCATACGCCAATGTATGTGCGCTTGCGCCCGGCTCTTACCCCTCCGGTGATGTACGGATCTCGCGAACTCGTTGTGCGTAGAACCGGTCGAGCTGGCTGAACTCAGGCTCCGATTCTCCGGAGTTGGGCATAATTCACATCAGGCACTATTCAAACATAGGATTCGTCCCGCATCAGCAACCTCACCCGTGTCGTGGCTAATCATTGGATGGCACGTAGTTCGATCAATCGCGGCGCGTCTCTGAGGAAAACGGGACGCACTCTGGACCGCGGGTGTTATATGAGCCTCGTCATTGTTCATGGGAGGGGAGCCTCGTCGTGCGTCTTCGTCGGGCAATCATCATGGCGGCGAGCTTGAGCATGCTCGCGTCGGCGAGTTTGGTGACGACTGCTCGGGCAGCCACGGGTCAGCATGCGGTTCGTGATCTTTCTGGTTGCCAGAACAATGCCTTGCCGCGTAACGACGATGGTTCGACAGGGCAGGTAAGCCTTCCCTTCACTGCAAAGTACTTCGGCCACGACTACGCGGAGCTCTACGTCAACAACAACGGGAACGTGACGTTTGACGCTCCACAGTCGATCTACACGCCTTACACGCTCATGGAAACCGGCCGGGTGATCATCGCGCCGTTCTTCGCCGACGTTGATACCCGGAACACCGCGTCGCTGGAAACGCATTACGGAAATGTCACGGTCGAGGGACACTCTGCGTTCTGTGTCGATTGGGTGCAAGTCGGGTACTACAACTCCAAAGCCGACAAACTCAACAGTTTCCAACTGCTTCTCGTCGACCGCAGCGACGTTTCTCAGGGCGCCTTCGACATTGAATACAATTATGATCAAGTTCAGTGGGAGACAGGAGAAGCGAGCGGGGGTGCCGGCGGGATCGGTGGCACCCCGGCGCGCGTGGGGTTCTCCAACGGGATCGACCACGCCTATGAAGCGCCAGGTTCCGGGCAGAGCGGCGCGTTCCTCGACAGCAACACGTCCACTGGCCTGATCTACAACAGCCGCGCCAGCAATGGTGTGCAGGGTCGGTACGTCTTCCACGTGCGCAACGGGGTCGATGACGCCGAGGCCCGGCTGTATGCCCTCAACCTTGTCGGGGGCAGCAACCCGGTCCTGGCTTTGACTCCTCCGTGCGCGGGCGACCCCATCGATTGCGCCACCGGGGACTACTGGACTCAGGCCACCGACGCCAAGCTCGTCGGCCGCGGTCCTGTCGCCGGCCTGACCCGCACCTACAACTCCTTGTCCGCCGCGACCGACGGCGCCTTCGGCCATGGCTGGTCAAGCCTGCTGGACGTCTCACTCCACCAAGACACCACTGGCACGGTCACCATCACCCAGGAGAACGGGTCCCAGGTCAGCTTCACGCAGTCCAGCTCCACCTACGTTGCCCCTTCGTATGTCCTCGCGACGCTCACCCGCACCGCCGACGGCACCTGGACACTTACCCGCCGACACCGCGAGCACCTGATCTTCGACGCCACAGGGGCTTTGACAGCTGTCAGCGACTTGAACGGCAACACCACCACGGTGACTCGATCCACCGGGTTGACCACTGACGACGGCCGGACCGTCGGTGTCCACCTCGACAGCTCCAACCATGTGACGTCGATAGTCGATCCGATGCGACGCACCACCCAGTTCGCCTATAGCACGGCTGGAGACCTCGCTTCGGTCACCGATCCCACAGGAGCGGTCACCCGCTACGACCATGACAACGCGCACCACCTCACCGTCGTCACCTCGCCCACAGGTGGCCTGACCAAGATGGTCTACGACAGCACCGGGCGCGCCACCTCGCAAACGAACCCGGTCGGTGCAGTGACGGCCCTGGCCTATGCAGGTGACGCGTCGGCCAGCACAACTACCATCACCAACCCGGACGGCTCGACGACGATTGAGAAGTTCAAGGGCTTGCTGCTGACCAGCCGTCAGCACACCGACGCGCACGGCAACAGCGCCACAACGACCTACATCCACGATCCGGCAACGCTTGCCGTCACTGATGTCACCGACCCCATGGACCGGACCGCCCACTACGACTACGACGCTGCAGGCAATCTGACCTCGGTCACGGAACCAAGCGGCGACAAGACCACGGCCACCTATGACGCGTTGGGCGATGTCACAGCCATCACCGATGCCCTCGGATCCACCACATCTCTCACCTACAGCAGCACCGGCGACCTGCTCAGCCGTACCGTGCCCACAGCCGCGGGAGCGGCTACCCAGAAGGCAGACCACACCGCCAACGGTGACACCACCGGGCTGACCGACGCGGACGGCAACACCGCCCAGCTCACCTACGACGAGGCGGGGCGCCTGGTCCAAGAAGTACTCCCCGCGGGCGAAGTCATTCGCTGCAAGTACAACAACGCAGGGGAACTCGTCGCCCTCATCGCCCCTGGGGGTGCGGTCACCCGCTTCCGATACGACGCTGCCGGGCACTTGTCCGAAACGATCGACCCCAAGCACAACGTGACCCGCGACAGCTACGACTCCGCCGGGCGGCGGACGGCCCACACCGACGCCATGGGCCAGACAACTCGCTACGCGTACGACGCTGCCGGCCAGCTTGCTGCCGTGACGCGGCCCGACGGAAGCAAGCTGACCTACCGCTACGACGAGGCGGGTCGAGTCGTCGCACAAACCGACGCGTCCGGACACACCACCTCCTACACCTACGACGGTCTCGGACGACTCGCATCCACCCAAGCGCCCGGCGCCGGCACCACCACGGCCACCTACGACGCAGCCGACCAGCTCAGCACCGCCACGGACGCCTCCGGCACGTCAACGGCGTACACCTGGACGCCAGACGGCCAGCTCGCCACGCTCACCCGGGGCAGCACCCACTTCACCTACACGTACGACGCTGTCGGCCGCAGGACCGCGTACACCGACGCCACCGGCACCACCCAACTGCAATATGACCCAGCTGGTCGCCTGACCACAGCCAAAGACGGGTTCGGTGCCACAGTGAGCTACGGATACGACCTGGCCGGGCTGCTCACCAGCCTCACCTATCCCGACGGCAGCACCGTCACGCGCACCTACGACGCCGATCAACGACTCACCTCAGTCCGCGACTTCATTGGGAAGACCTTCACATTCACCTACGACGCCGCCGGCCTGCTCAGCACTCAGGCCAACCCCAATGGGGTCAAGGCCGCCTGGCAACACGACGCCGACAACCTCACCACCGGCATCACTATCTCGAAAAAGAGTTCAGCCTTGCTGCGGCTGACCGACCAGAGGAACGCCAACGGTCTTGTCACCCGCGAGACGGCAGCCGGGCCAAGTAGCAATGATTCACAGCGGATCGCCTACGACGCTCTCGGCCAGATCACGGCCGACGCAACCAGCGACAGCCGCAGCCGCTACAGCTATGACCCTTCCGGAAACCTCACCCAGGTGAGTGCCGATCGGTCTAACGCCAACACACTTAGATATGACGCCAACGGCGTACTCAACACAATCAACACTCGGCTGAAGGGGCACAACAGACTGAACGCATCAATCGGCACCGATGCCTTGGGCAGCCGCACCTCCGTAACGGCCAGCGGGCTGACAGCTACCTACACCTGGAACGCTGGAAGTCTCGCAAGCTACTCCGGCCCGAGCGGAGGCCCCATCCCAAGCGTGGAAGACCTGACTGCATCTGCTAAGCACACGGGTGCAACCACTAACACTAGCTACACCTACGACGCGCAAGGCCTACGCACCAACAAGACTGTCGACGGCACTCCAACCCACTTCGCCTACGACCGCGTCTCGATGCCCCAACCACTCATCATCGGAGACGGAACCTTGCGCTACATCACCGGACCCGACGGACGCGTCCTTGAGCAAGTCAAGTCCGACAGCACGCCCATGTACCTCCACCAAGACCAACTCGGCTCCACCCGGCTCGTCACGGACGCCAGAGGCAATATCGTTGCAACGTACAGCTACACGCCGTTCGGCACGCTCCGAAAGGCGGTCGGACACGAGAGGGATCGCCGGCACACGGTGCCGGCCACCCAAGGCGGCAGGATCAAGATCACAATCACACCAGTGCTCTTTGCTGGAGGCTACGCCGACGCCGAGTCCGGGCTGTACTGGCTCGTCGCACGCTCCTACGACCCGGCCACGGGACAATTCCTCAGCCGCGACCCACTCGTGGCGATCACCTGGGCACCCTTCTCGTACGCGATGAACTCGGGGCTGAACTTCATCGATCCAATGGGACTTTCTTGGTATAACCCCACAACTTGGACTGGAAAGACTTGGGCTACCGTGGGGCTAGGGGTCGCCCTAGTTGCTGTGGGCGTAGCAACGTTCGGGGTTGGCGATGCGGTTCTCGGCGGTGTCGCAATTACTACTGAAACGACGATTGAGGCTACTTCTGTAGTCGCCACTACAGAAGTAGCAACCATCACCACAACCTCTCTTACTGTCGCGACGACCTCTGAGTATGTCTTGACCGCGGACACAGCTCTTTCGGTCGCTCAGGGAACGATTGCCATAGGCGCAACTGCAAGAGGCGTGGTTGACACCAGGGAAGCATGTAGCGAGTACGGCTACGGCTCCAGACAATGCGTTCAGAGCGGGGTGGGCACGATCATGAGCGCCGCAGACCCATTCCTTGGACTGGGTCCGTGGGTTGACTTGGGATACAACGGGATCGGAACACTCAATGCCTACACGACACCCGAGGGCAGGTGCTCAACGTGACACCAAGAGTGTCCTCGGCGTATCATCAATTGATATGATAAGGGTGCGCCGAACTGGACTCGTGCGATTACTAATGGCAGCCTCTGCTGCTCTTATAACTTACGGCCTCCATCCAATCGCGTGGATTGCCCCCCTGGCATTTATAGTCGGCGGTTTTGCCGTTCTGTTCTGGCTGCCGCTGACGTTGACCGGCGAAGTGGAACTAAGCGAAGGCTTCCTAAGGGTCAAAGGGGTTCCTCCCTATAACTCATTCAACAGAAGGAATAGCGCAGTAAACCTACACTCTCTTGCGAGACTCTATGGAGTCATGGTCTCTCAACATGGCACCGCAGTCCCGACGTCGCGTCTTGCGAGCTACCTCGCACTTGAGGACACCCTGGGCGGACGGCAACGATTACCGTTGCGCTGGTGGTCTAACGTGGAGGTAATCAAGTCTGCCATCAAAGAAGGGGTACTCATAAGCGGGCCAGAAATGGATGAGAGGGCTCATCGCTGGCTAGGCTAGTGGTCTGCCGTAGCGGTTGTTTTAGTTTTCGGGGGTTTGAGCTTGGTGAGGATCACGTCTGCGGGTTTGGTCCAGGTGAACGGGTGGGCCTCGTCGTTCCAGCTGTCGATGTAGGCCTCGATCGTGGCGATGAGATCGTCGACGGAGGTGAAGGTGCCGCGGCGGATGGCCTGGCGGGTGATGATCGAGAAGAAGCACTCGACGAGGTTGAGCCAGCTGCCGCTGGTGGGGGTGAAGTGCATGTGGATCCGCGGGTTCTTTGCCAGGTAGGCCTTGACCTTCGGGTGCTTGTGGGTGGCGTAGTTGTCGGGAGCAATGATCGAGACCTGTGGATGACATCCACGGCGAGGTGACGTGAGTGGGCGCACCTTCCCGAGGATGATCCGAAGTCTGAAGGTTCCTCGATCAGGCCGACGTTGACGCGTCGGTCGGGAAG
>JBAPWU010000628.1:0-2693 GCA_049283855.1 Kineosporiaceae bacterium | reverse complement strand
GGTCATGCTCGACCCGCCCTACGCGCTGGGCGAGGTCGATCTGGCCGAGGTGCTGGCGAGCCTGGCCCGGGGCTGGCTGACCGAGGACGCGGTGGTGGTGGTGGAGCGCAGCAGCCGGGGCGCCGAGCCGCGCTGGCCCGACGGGATGACCCGGACCGCCGTCCGGCGCTACGGCGAGACCACGCTCTGGTACGCCCAGGCGCCCGGCGAGTAGGTTGCCGCAATGCCTGCATCGACGCTGCGGCGCTGCGTGTGCCCCGGCAGCTACGACCCGGTGACCAACGGTCACCTGGATGTCGTGCACCGCGCCTCCGCCCTGTTCGACGAGGTGATCGTGGCGGTGCTGGTCAACCCGGCCAAGGCCGGCACCTTCACCCCCGAGGAACGGATCGAGATGCTCGAGGCCAGCCTGGCCGGCGTCGAGCGGGTGCGGATCGCCGAGGTCAGGGGATCGCTGCTGGTCGACTTCTGCCGCGCGGTGGAGGCGGTCGCCGTGGTGAAGGGACTGCGCTCGGGCACCGACTTCGCCTACGAACTGCCGATGGCGCTGATGAACCGGCACCTGACCGGCCTGGAGACGGTGTTCCTGCCCGGGGACCCGCACCTCGAACACGTCTCCTCCAGCCTGGTCAAGGAGGTCGCCGGCCTCGGCGGCGACGTCCGCGGGCTGGTGCCCGACCTGGTCCTGGAGCGCCTGCGGGACAAGCTGCGCTAGGGCCGAATTGGAGAGGCGCTGGTCGGGCGGGTAGCCTTGCCGTTCGGCCCCGCCCGCAGATCACGACGTGGCCGAGTTCATGCCGTAGCGATGTCGAGGAGGGGGCACCATCCGCCCGGACCCGCGGTCTCCGCTCGTGTTCGACACCCGCGAGCTGGGACACAGCCCAGGATCCATGCGGACGGTCTCCCGCGTCGTCGCCGCTCCGGCCGATCTCGGGACCGATGTGATCCGCATCCCCGAGGGCAGCGACCTCGAGCTGGACCTGCGGCTCGAGTCGGTGCTCGAGGGTGTTCTGGTCTCCGGCACCGTCCTCGGACGGGCCCGGGGGGAATGCGTCCGGTGTCTGGACGACGTCGACCGCGAGGTCGTCGCCGACCTCCAGGAGCTGTACGCCTACCCCGGCCGGATCCCCGACGGCGAGGACGACGACGAGGTGCGCGAGCTGCAGGACGATCGGATCGACCTGGAGCCCGCACTGCGTGACGCGACGGTGCTCGCACTGCCGTACCAACCGCTGTGCCGGGACGACTGCCCCGGGCTGTGCTCCGAGTGTGGAGCGCACCTGGCCGAGGACCCCGACCATCGGCACGAGGACGTCGACCCGCGCTGGCAGGCGCTGGCGCAGCTCGAACCGCTCGACCCGACCGAGTAACGCACCATCACGAAGGAGAACCACCGTGGCCGTCCCCAAGCGGAGAATGTCCCGCAGCAACACGCGGTCCCGCCGCTCGCAGTGGAAGGCGACGGCGACCACCCTGACCGAGACGGTCCAGGGTGGCGAGGTCACCTATGCCCGCCCGCACCAGGCGCGCGTGGTCACCGACTCGGCCGGCACCCCGCTGTACCTCGAGTACAAGGGCCGCAAGGTCAAGGACCTCTGAACCGCCCGGGCCACGACGTGAGCGAGGCGCTCGACGACGACCCTGGCGAGCCGACCGGCCTGGCGCTGCTGCAGGTCCGGCTCGGCCTGCGGATCTCCCACGATCTGCTGGTCCGTGCGCTCACCCACCGTTCGTACGCCTACGAGAACGGTGGCCTGCCCACCAACGAGCGGCTCGAGTTCCTCGGCGACGCCGTGCTCGGACTGGTGGTCACCGACACCCTCTACCGCCGCTACCCGGACCTGCCCGAGGGGCAGCTGGCCAAGCTGCGGGCCGCCGTGGTCAATATGCGGGCGCTGGCGGACGTCGCCCGCGAGCTCGACCTCGGAGCTCACGTGCTGCTGGGCCGCGGCGAGCTGACCACCGGCGGGCGGGACAAGTCCTCGATCCTCGCCGACACCCTCGAGGCGCTCATCGGCGCCGCGTACTCCGAGCAGGGGATCGACGTCGCGGCCACCCTGGTGCACCGGATGGTCGACACCAGGCTGGACTCCTCGGCCGAGCTGGGAGCCGGCCTGGACTGGAAGACCAGCCTGCAGGAGCTCACCGCCACCCTCGGTCTGGGCGTGCCCGAGTACGCCGTCTCCGAGGAGGGTCCCGACCACGCCAAGCTCTTCCACGCCGTGGCCCGCGTCGCCGGGTCGCCCCGTGGGGAGGGCAGCGGGCGGAGCAAGAAGGAGGCCGAGCAGCTCGCCGCCTCGTCCGCGTTCGCCGCGCTGGAGGCCAGTGCCTGAGCTGCCCGAGGTCGAGGTCGTCCGCCGCGGCCTGGCCCGCTGGGTCCTCGGCTCGACCATCGACGCCGTCGAGGTGCGCCACCCGCGTCCGGTCCGGGCCCACCTGCCCGGTCCCGCCGACTTCGCCGCCCGGCTGAGCGGCGCCACCGTGCGTGACGCCGTCCGCCGGGGGAAGTTTCTGTGGCTGGTCCTCGACGACGGTGCCGCCCTGCTGGCCCATCTGGGGATGAGCGGCCAGCTGGTGATGCAGCCGCCCGAGGCCGAGGCCGAACGGCACCTGCGGGTGCGCTTCTCCCTGCGCGGCGGCACGGCGGCCCGTGCAGGTCGCGAGCTGCGCTTCGTCGACCAGCGGATGTTCGG
>JBAPWU010000627.1:0-7596 GCA_049283855.1 Kineosporiaceae bacterium | reverse complement strand
ACGCTGCCCCGAGCGCAGCGGGCCAGGCGAGGGCCGACGGGCCGAGCCGCGGCCAGAGCACCCATGCCTGGGCGGCCCCGACGGCGATCCCGCACACGACGCCCTGGACGACGAGCGCGCGCAGGCTGGTGGCGTAGCCGACCGCTGCCGAACCGAGGGTGAGCCCGGTCATCAATCCGATCGCTGTGGCGGCGATCCACCGGCCGGCCCGGGCACGCGAGTGGCCGAGGGCCCATGCCTGCACGACCCCCAGGATCGAACCGGTGATCAGCCCACCGAGCAGCGCGGCGGGTGGGCTGTCGACGGGACCGGCCAGCACGCCGGCGCAGGCTCCGCCGAGGGGGAAGCCCAGGAACGTCACCATCCATCGCGGTGCGCTTCGACGCCACGGGGGCGACCCGGTCTGGACGGACGAGGTGATCTCACGGTCGCGCATGGTGGCTCCTTGGGGTCGGTCGGCCGGAACGCCTGTGCTTGGCTGCGATCCAGGCCACGAGGATGCTGTCGGGGTGGTCGGCGAGGTGATCCCGGACGAGGGCGTCGAGCAGGTCCTCGTCGTCGCCGAGGTGGGCAGCCGCGATGGCGACGAGTTGACGGTCCCGGGTCGTGGCCGCGTTCTCGCCCGCCCGGGCGAGCAGGTCCGCCCGGGCGAAGGAGTCCTCGGGGTGGTCGGTGCACAACGCCGCGGCGACGAGCAGGGCCGGCGAACGGCCCGTCCGGGCCCGGCCGAGGATCTCTCCGGGGGCGTCCCCGTCCCCGCCGATCAGCCGGCCGAGCAGGCTCTCCAGGTCATCGGACATGAGTGAACTGTCGAGGGAGGCGCTGACGATGCCCTGACGGCGGCCTGACGACTCGAGATGACATCTCGGACCGGACGCCTACGCTCGCAAAGATGCTCACCGTGGCGGTGCTCGGCCCCGTGGAGGTTCGTCTCGACGGGGAACGACTCGCGCTGCCGTCGGGCAAGACCACCGAGGTCCTCGTCCGGCTTGCGCTCGAGGCCGGCCGACTCGTGCGGGCCGAGCGGATGATCGAGGATCTCTGGGGCGACGCCGCCACCGGGCTGGGGCGGAACACGTTGCAGTCGAAGGTCTCTCAGTTGCGCCGAGCCCTGAGCGATCCCGCCCGGGTGGCGACCGGCAACGGGGGGTACAGCCTGAGCATCGACGGCAGTTGCGTCGACGCTCTCCGGGTCGTCGGTCTGGCCGCGTCGGCAGCGGCATCGCGCCGCTCGGGCGACGCGTCGGCGGCGCTCGAGGCGGCCACCCGGGGACTGGGGCTGTTCCGGGGCGAGGTGCTCGTCGACGCCGGAGACGGTGAGTGGCTCCAGGCGCACCGGGCGCGTCTGGAGGAGGTGCGCCTGGGACTCCTCGAGGACCGGCTCTGTGCGCGCCTCGAGTTGGGCGCCGGCGGCGAGGTGGTCGCTGAGCTCGAAGGGCTGGTGAACGAGCATCCGCTGCGCGAGGGCCTGTGGTGCTGCCTGATCACCGCGCTCTACCGCACGGGCCGCCAGGCTGATGCGCTGGCGGCCTACACGCGGGTGCGCGCAGCCCTGATCGACGAGCTCGGGATCGAACCCGGGCCCGGTCTGCGGGACCTGGAGTGTCAGATCCTGCAGCAGAGCCCGGCCCTCGTCGCCACCGTCGAGGAGCGACCGGCCGTGCCGGCGCCGCCGGTGGGCAACCTCCCTGCACTCACCGCACCGCTGGTGGGGCGGGCCCACGACATCGCCGCGCTCGACGACCTCATCCGCGAGCGACGCCTGGTCACGATCGTCGGACCGGCGGGCGTCGGCAAGACCCGGCTCGCGATCGAGCTCGGGCACAGGTCGGCCGCGCCCGGCGGCGTATGGCTGGTGCGACTCGACGCCGCCGACGCGACGACGTCGATCTCCCAGGCGGTCGCCGAGACGCTCCAGCTCGCAGGGGGCGCACCGATGCTGGTCGAACGCTTCTCGGGGGCGGAGACCGTGCTCGTGCTCGACAACTGCGAACACCTGGTCGAGGCCGTGGCCGAGTTGGCCGGCCACCTGCTCGACGCCACGACGCGGCTCCGGGTGCTGGTGACCAGCCAGTCGCCCCTGGGGCTGGACGGCGAGGCCGCCTACGTCCTGGAACCGCTGCCGGTCGCCGAGTCGATGGCGCTGTTCGCCGACCGCGCCACCCAGATCCGGCGGGGGTTCGTCCTCGACGGCGACACCGCCGCCGCCGTCGAGGAGCTGTGCCTGTCCCTGGACGGACTGCCCCTGGCCATCGAACTGGCCGCGGCCAGGGTCAGGTCCCTGTCGGTCCCGGAGATCGTCCGTCGGCTGGACGACCGCTTCGCACTGCTGCAGGACCCGACGAGCCGGCGCCCCGAACGGCGCCGTGCGCTCGCCGCCGCGATCGCGTGGAGCTATGGCCTCCTCTTCCCCGACGACCAACGCGGGCTGTGGGCGTTGTCCTGCTTCTCCGGCGGTGCACCGCTGGCCGCGGCCGAGCACGTCCTGGGGGCGCTCGGCGTGCCCGGGGCCTCGGCCACCGACGTCGTGGGCCGGCTCGTCGACCGGTCCCTGGTCAGCGTCGAGATCGCCGACGAGAGCGCCGTGCGCTACCGGCTGCTCGACAGCATCCGGGTGTTCGCGTTCGCGCGCCTTCGGGAGTCGGGCCTGGTCGACGACGCGTGCTCGACACACGCCCGGTGGTTCGCGGACGTGGCCGACCGGTGCGCGACGACGGTGCGCGGCGCCGCCCAGGCCGACTGCCTCGCCGTCGTGCGCGCCGAGCGCGCCAACATCGATGCCGCCCTCGCCTGGTCCGCGGAGCACGACCCCCGGCTCGGCGTCCGGATCGCCAACGGGTTCGGCTGGACGTGGGTGGTGCTCGGCGACGGCGTGGCCGGCGCCACGCGGGTCCGTGCGGCGCTCGCCGCGGCCGAACCACTCACCACGCCGCAGGAGAAGGTGACCGGACTCCTGCTCGCGGGGTGGCTCGAGGCGTCCGCCGGGAACGTCGAGCGAGCCCAGACCGATCTGGACGAGGCGCTCGGCCTGGCCGAGCAGTTGGACGACGAGCACCTGCGCGCCGACGTCCACCGGCACCTGGCCTTCCTGCGGATCCAGCAGGGCCGCCCGCTGGCCGTGCTCGACCTGGCCACGGCGAGCCTGACCGTGTACCGGCCGCTCGGGCTGCACTGGGAGACCGCGGCGAGCCTGCTCCTGGCGGCGTTCGCGGCCATCATGCTCGGTGACACCGCCCGCGCCACGCGAGCAGCGCAGGAGGCGGTCCAGCTCCTCGCTCCGATCGGGGACTCCTGGGGAGGCGTCCACGCCGAGGCGATGATCGGGGCCATCGCCCAGGCGGAGCGCCGCTTCACCGACGCCGCGCAGGCGCTCTCGCGCGCCGCCGCCACCTCGCAGGAGCTCGGATTCCTCGGTCAGGCAGCCCTGCATCTGACGACGCTCGGTCGGGTGGAGCAACGTGCCGGGAACACCGAGGCCGCCATCGACACCCTGAACCGCGCGATCCAGGCCGCCGACACCAATGGCGACCTCCGGATCGCGGCCACGGCGCGAGTGCACCTGGCCCGGATCCTGCGCGCCTCGGGCGAGGACGCCGACGCGCTGTCGCTCCTCGAGCAGACGGACCGGTGGTTCCGCGCCTCCGGAGGCGGCGACGGCGCCCTGCTCACCCGCTGCCTGCTCGCCTCGACGTCCTCCCGGGCCGACGGCCTCGGCGCGGTCGAGACGTTGCAGGCAGTGCTCGACGACGCCCGCCGCGCCCAGGACCGGGAGGTCCAGGTGCTCGCTCTGGACGGGCTCGCCCGAGTGGCGGCCGAAGCAGGTGATCTCGTTGCGGCACAGCAGCTTCTCGACTCCGCCGACGAGCTGATCCCGGGGATCAGACATGCCGTCGATGAGTTGGATCGCCTCGATGCGCAGCGCGCGCAGGCCGTCATCGCTCGCGGCGTGGACGCTGGGCCCGTCGCCCCGACACCGGGCGACTCCTCTGGATGACGGCTCGGCGCGCCCGGTCAGGAGCCGATCCGGTAGACCGCCGGCGCAGTCGGGCGCTCGCCGTCGGACCGCTCGATGCAGAACTCGTTCCCCTCCGGGTCGGTCAGGGTCACCCAGCCGGCGCCGTCCGCCGTGCGGAAGTCACCGATCACGGTGGCGCCGAGCGCGACGGCGCGCACCACCTGCTCGTCGCGCGAGCAGCCGGTGGGCACCAGATCGAGATGGACCCGGTTCTTGGCGGTCTTCTCCTCCGCCACCGGGATGAAGAGCAGCCCGAGGCCGGTGTGGTTGGGGAAGGCGGGGGCGACGACGACCTCGGGGTCGTCGTCGAAGTAGATGTTCCAGCCGGTCACAGCCGACCAGAACCGGGCCTGGGCCATGGCGTCCGCGCAGTCGAAGGTCACGTTTCGCACGATCACGGTCATGACGTCCATCCTGCCCCGGGTCGGCCCCCTTGACGTCGAATCCGGCCGACGTCGACGCTGGAGGTCAGCCAAGCCCGCTGGCCGGCGGCCACCCGACGCGAACGGTTGAGCACGAGATGACGCCGAACCGGACACCGTGGACCTTCGATCCCTATCGGCTCGCCGCGCACGAGTGCGACGCCTGGGTCGGCTACTACCGCCGTGACTGGAGGCTCGTGCTCTCCGCCGCCGTCGGCATGGTCCGAGCCGGCTTCGGCCTGCCCTGGCCGGCCGCCGTACGAGGCGCCTGGTACGTGCTGCGGGCCAACCAGGCCTGGGCGCCCTACCCGGACAACGACCCGCAGCGGGCCCGGATGCTGATGAGCCGCTTCTACGCCCTCGTCGTCCGGGCGCATGCCCTGACCTTCGATCCCGACGAGGCCGCCCGCCTCGAGGTGGACTGGTGGCGTGAGCACCGGATCCTGCAGCGGGAACGCACCGCGGACGACGAGACCCCTCTGGTCGCCGCGCTCACTCGGCTCTACGCCTACGTCTACCGGGTGGAGGCGCAGGTCGTGACCGAGGCCGCTCACCACCGCGCCGTGGCGATGCGGATCTCGGACGCGTGGGTCGCCGACGGGTGCGACCTGGCCGATCCCCGGGTCGAGCAGGAGCGGGCGGAACTCCTGCGCTCGTACTCCAGCCTGCGGAATGCCGTCACCGGACCCGACGGCCCGGGGGCGTGCCGTGTCTGGGGGTGATGTTCGCGGCGTTGAAGCCGCGCGCCCTCGCTCCCGGCCGGCGCCCAGCCGCCACCGAGGTGGGGGGACGAGGACTACGCCCGATCCCTGCTGGGCGACCGGGTCACCGGACTGACGGCGCGCCGACAGGCCGTCACCGTCGACCGGTTCGGCCGGCCCGAGGCGTTCCGCGACTACTTCAAGGCCAACTACGGGCCGATGGTCGCGATCTACCGCGGCATCTCGGCGGATCCCGAGCGAGTGGCCGGCCTGGACCAGGACCTCGTCGACCTCGCCGAGCGGCACGCCACCGGTGCCTACGGCGGCGGTCGGGGCGGTCACCGGATGGAGTGGGAGTACCTGCTGCTCACGGCGCGCAAGCACTCGGTGATCCGGGCCCGGCCCACCGACCGGCGGGGGAGAAGCGGGTGAGCGGGGCGGGTCGCTACGTTGGGCCGATGAGCTTCGGCGATGTGGCGGTTCTCGGCCTCGGCCGGGTCGGGTTGTTGGCGGCGACGTTCCTGGATCAGGCGGGTCTCGAGGTCACGGGGTACGACCTGCGCAGGCCGAGCGGGTCACCGGTGTTCCGAACCGTCGAGATCGACGTCGCCGATCCCGACGTCCTCACCGCCGTGCTGGCCAAGCACGCAGCCGTGCTGTCGTGCCTGCCCTACACGCTCAACCGCTCGGTCGCCACGGTGGCCCACCGGCTGGGGATCCACTACTTCGATCTCACCGAGGACGTCTCGACCGGACATGCGGTCGCCGAGCTCAGCACCAGCTCCCGCGCGCTGATGGCGCCGCGATGCGGGCTCGCCCCCGGCTTCGTGAGCATCGTCGCGGCGGCCCAGATCGCCGCGTACGACACGTGCCGCTCGATCCGGATGCGCGTGGGGGCGCTCCCGCAACACCCCACCGGCCTCCTCGGGTACGCCTTCACCTGGTCCCCGGAGGGCGTGGTCAACGAATACCTCAACGACTGCGAGGTGATCGAGGAGGGGGAGCGCAAGTGGCTGTCGTCGATGGAATGGCTGGAGACCCTGTACGTGGAGGGAACCCGGCTCGAGGCGTTCACCACCTCGGGCGGGCTCGGCACGATGTGCGACACCTTCCACGGCACGGTGGCCAACATCGACTACAAGACCATCCGCTACCCCGGCCACATGGCGCTGATGAACTTCTTCTTCCACGAACTGCTGCTGCGTGAACGCCGCGAGCTCGCCGCCGAGATCCTCACCAATGCCAAGCCGCCGGTCGACGATGACGTCGTGTACGTCCATGTCTCCTCCGAGGGCACCATCGACGGGCAGTTGCGGCGGCTCGAGTTCGTCCGCTCGTATCGGCCTCGTCAGGTCGCAGGCGTGCAGAGCAGTGCGATCGCCTGGACCACGGCCGGCTCTGTCGCCGCAGTGATCGAACTCGTCCGCAGCGGCGGCCTGCCGCAGCGGGGGCTGCTCAAGCAGGAGGAGATCCCGCTCGGCGGTTTCCTCGCCACGCCCACCGGCCGGCTCTTCGACGCCTGATCAGCCCGATGCCGTCCTGAACCGACCAGAGGGAGATCGTCGATGACCGCAGTATGTGTGGCCGGGGCCACGGGCTGGACCGGAAGCGCGGTGGCGGGTGGCGTGCTGGAGGCCGCCGACCTCACCCTGCGCAGCGCCGTCAGCCGGTCCGCCGCCGGACAGGACCTGGGCGTTGCCTGGGGCGGCGACCCGATCGGGGTACCGGTGCAGGGCAATGTGATCGAGGCGCTGGACGGCGTCGACGTGCTCGTCGACTACACCTCCCACGAGGCGGTGCTGGCGAACGTGCTGACCGCCCTGCGTCGCGGGGTCGCGGTCGTCGTCGGGTCCTCGGGGCTGTCCGCGCAGGAGTACGCCGAGATTGACCGGGTGGCCCGCGAGCACCAGCTGGGCGTGGTGGCGGCCGGCAACTTCTCGGTGACGGCGGCCATGGCTCAGGCGGCGGCATTGCTTGTGGCGCACTACCTTCCGCACGCCGAGATCATCGACTACGCCTCCGCCACCAAGCCCGATGCACCCAGCGGCACTGCCCGGGAGCTTGCGGAGCGGCTCTCCGTGGTGAACCGGTCGGGGCCCGGGGTGCCGCTCGATCAGGTGAAGGGACTCCCCGGTGCGCGAGGCGCCACCGTCGATGCCGTGCAGGTGCATTCGCTGCGCCTGCCGAGCTTCTCGGTCGCGACAGAGGTGGTCTTCGGCCTTCCTGACGAACGGCTGGTCATCCGCCACGACGCCGGCTCGTCGGCTGCTCCCTACGTCTCCGGCACGTTGCTGGCGGTTCAGGCGGTGCGCGCCCGGGTGGGGCTCACCCGCGGTCTGGACACGCTGCTGCTGGGTTCCTGAGACCCCGCAACGGGACATGTCGCGCAGCGGCCCAGCAGCCCCAGCCGGCGCAGGTCGCCGCTCACGAACGCAGGGGCGACCCGGCGGCGGCGCGC
>JBAPWU010000626.1:0-2418 GCA_049283855.1 Kineosporiaceae bacterium | reverse complement strand
GGCGCCGTCCGGGCCCTGGCCGCCGACCCGGCGCGGCTGGCCGCCCTGCGCGTGCGGGCGGTGAGGCGGGCCGGTGAACTGCCCACGGACGGCGACGCGCTGGACCAGGTGATCGCGGTCTATCGGGGGCTGAGGGCTGATAGCCTCGAACCCCGTGGCGCAGCGCATATCTGACCCGTCGGCGGGGCCGACCAAGCACATCTTCGTGACCGGCGGCGTGGCGTCGTCCCTGGGCAAGGGACTCACCGCCTCCAGTCTCGGCCACCTCCTGCGGGCTCGCGGGCTTCGGGTGGTGCTGCAGAAGCTCGATCCGTACATCAACGTCGATCCGGGCACGATGAACCCGTTCCAGCACGGCGAGGTCTTCGTCACCGACGACGGCACCGAGACGGACCTGGACATCGGGCACTACGAGCGATTCCTCGACGTCGAGCTGGACGGTTCGGCCAACGTGACCACCGGTCAGATCTATTCGACGGTGATCGCCAAGGAGCGGCGGGGGGAGTACCTGGGTGACACGGTCCAGGTGATCCCGCACATCACCAACGAGATCAAGGCCCGGATGCGTGCCCAGGCCACTCACGTCGGCGCCGAGGGCGCCCCACACGTGATCATCACCGAGGTCGGTGGCACGGTCGGTGACATCGAGTCGCTGCCCTTCCTCGAGGCGGCCCGGCAGGTGCGCCACGACCTGGGCCGGGACAACGTGTTCTTCGTCCACGTCTCGCTGGTGCCCTACCTCGCCCCGAGCGGGGAGCTGAAGACCAAGCCGACCCAGCACTCGGTGGCCGCGCTACGCAGCATCGGGATCCAGCCCGACGCGATCGTCTGCCGCGCCGACCGGGACATCCCGCCCGGGGTCAAGCGCAAGATCGCGCTGATGTGCGACGTCGACTCCGAGGCCGTGGTGGCCGCGGTCGACGCGCCGAGCATCTATGACATCCCCAAGGTGCTGCACCGCGAGGGGCTGGACGCCTACGTCGTCCGCCGGCTCGGGCTGGCCTTCCGTGACGTCGACTGGCGGGCCTGGGACGAGCTGCTGCGCCGGGTGCACCGCCCAGCGCACCGGGTGGAGGTCGCGCTGGTCGGCAAGTACGTCGACCTGCCCGACGCGTACCTGTCGGTGACCGAGGCGCTGCGGGCGGGCGGGTTCGACCGGGACGCGAAGGTCGAGATCCGGTGGGTCGCCTCCGACACCTGCGAGACCCCCGAGGGCGCCCGTCGGATGCTGGACGGGGTCGATGCGGTCTGTGTGCCGGGCGGGTTCGGGGTGCGCGGCATCGAGGGCAAGGTGGGCGCACTGCGTTGGGCCCGGGAGAACGAGATCCCGACCCTGGGTCTGTGCCTCGGCCTGCAGTGCATGGTGATCGAGTTCGCCCGCCACAAGGCCGGTCTGGAGGGGGCGAGCAGCAGCGAGTTCGACCCGGACGCGCCGCATCCGGTGATCGCCACCATGGAGGAGCAGAAGCAGATCGTGGCCGGCGACGGTGATCTCGGCGGCACCATGCGCCTGGGCGCGTACCCGGCGGTGCTGGTGCCCGGCTCGATCGTGGCCGAGGCCTACGGAGCGCTGCGGGTCAGCGAACGCCACCGGCACCGCTACGAGGTCAACAACTCCTACCGGGCCCGGCTCGAGCAGGCCGGCCTCGTGATCTCGGGGGAGTCCCCGGATCGTAAGCTGGTGGAGTTCGTGGAGCTGCCGCGCGAGGTCCACCCGTACTACGTGGCCACCCAGGCACACCCGGAGTTCCGTTCCCGACCCGACCGGGGCCACCCGCTGTTCGTCGGGCTGATCCGGGCGGCCCTGGAGCGCCAGGCCGCGGGCCGGTTGCTGGACGTCGAGGTCGACCTCACCGCCACGGCGTGACGTCCGCCGTGGACGAGCCGTTGCGCGATGTCGTCGTCGACCGGACCGTGCAGCAGCAGGAGCTGATCCATCGCGGCATGGTCTGGGACGTGGTGCGGGACACCGTCGACCTCGGTGCCGGAGGTGTGGTGCGGCGCGAGTACGTGCGCCACCCCGGCGCGGTCTGCATCCTGGCGCTGGACGAGGCCGACCGGGTGCTGCTGCTGCGCCAGTACCGCCACCCGGTGCGGATGGCGCTGTGGGAACTGCCGGCCGGGCTGCTGGACGTCGACGGAGAGGGGCCGCTGGTCGCTGCGGCCCGGGAGCTGGCCGAGGAGGCGGACCTGCAGGCCGGCCGCTGGGACGTGCTGATCGACTGGTTCAACTCCCCGGGGGGCATGAACGAGGCGCTGCGCTGCTACCTGGCCCGTGACCTCTCGGCGGTGCCCGAGGATCTGCTCCACACCCGCACGGCCGAGGAGATCGACATGCCGTTGCGCTGGGTGCCGCTGGACGACGCGCGGCACGCCGTGCTGACCGGCACCGTGCACAACCCGGGCGCCGTGGTCGGC
>JBAPWU010000625.1:0-13230 GCA_049283855.1 Kineosporiaceae bacterium | reverse complement strand
AGACAAGTCATGGCCCGTTTACATTGATCACACTCGGCAGCCCGTTGGGACTGGGCACCATTGTGTACCCAAGGTTGATTCCGCAGCCTCCACGATGGCCGGAGCGGGTTGATCGTTGGGTCAACGTCGCACATCCAGAGGATTTCGTAGCCGCTGAACGAAAGCTTGCCCCACTTTTTCCGTCGAACGATTCCAGCCGCCGCATTGAAGACTACTTTCCGGACAGTTCCGTTGGCCACCATGCCGTCGCCACCTATTTGGAGGAGCATTCCACCGCGGAGGCAGTTACTCTCGCCCTCCGTACCAGGCGTCAAGAGCCGTGGCCTCGGTGATGGTCGGAACCAGATGGGATGGACCCCACGTCCGCGTCCTCGAGCCCATCGTCATACCACCGGCACCGTCAGCCAAATTGTTCCTACTCCGCCAGCTGAGGAACCTGCTAAAGCAACTGCGCTTGTCAACAACCTACCGAAGAGCTTGGGCGGCTATCGCGCCCGCTTTAGGTGTCCTTTCCGTCTGCTTATCGGGCAGCGCTATCGGAACTGCTATCGCACCCGCAGTTCCCGCCGCAGTCGGCCCCATGACTCTCGAGATTCGGTGCACACCCAGTCTCCTCCCAGGTATTCAGTTTATTCTCCCTCCCAGCAACGTGGCGCAATTCGACGCCCACATGGCGCCTGCCAGCATCCAGGCCACCGTGACAAACGTGGACATCCCGTCCGCACGAACGCTCATCAGCTCCTCAGAGAGTATCGCAGAGCTGGCACAGGCCTCACTCAGCTTGATTCAAAGATCCACCCTGTCCGCAGTATTACTTACATTGGTATTCTCGTATGCGAGCGCTATATCACTATCGTTGCTCGTCTTTCGCACCCGTTGGCGGCGCCACAGGCAGGTGGCAATAACTATGGCGGCAGTCATGGCAGCTAGCGTGGCAACAGCCGCCTTGACATTCAACAGTCAGGAATTGTCGAGTGGGAGTCTCACCGGTCCCCTCGCCAGCGATTCTCGATTGGCCGGGAAACGAGTTGACCTCACGTCGATTTACACGATCTACCTACGCAGCGAGATATCCTCCGCCGAGTCCCCCTCATCCCCGTGACGCTGGCGCCCGCGGCGAGGACCCACTCGTCGCCCCTTCATCTGATACCAGAACCAGTATCGGATCTTCGATCGTCGAGACCCCCATAGCTTGATGCAGTTCCTGGTCGCCGCCAAGAGCGGGTCTGGCGCTTCCAACACGTTGATCTCGTCGATCAATAGCGACCGCAGGTCCACTGCCGCAGACCCTATGCTGCCGGACTGTCCGACCCAGGCGGCTGCGTTATGGCGGGAACGCAATGTGTCAGGATGCCGAGGCCCCTGCACATCAATGCGCAATTGAGCCACAGTGGATTCTTCTAATGCCGCGCCCCGAGCCAGGTTTGCCTCAGCGGAACAGTGAGCGAGAAAGGCGAGGGTAGTCAGAGTGTCCGGATGCCGTTCGCCGAGGGCCGACGCCTGCCCGGACAACAGTTGGCGCAAGCCCTCCTCAGCTTCCCGGCGACGTCCGACTGCCAATAGAAACCCATGGAGCGCCTGCTTGGTCGTCAAGCAGTCTGGGTGACTCGAGCCCAGCGAACGTTCCTGCCCGATGAGAATGATTCTGAGGGCTGCGATTGCATCTTTCAGATCGCCGCCAAGACCCTTCCAACAGGCAATATCATAGTTGAGAGAGAGACCGGCCCTCGAGTTAGGGGGAATATTGGCGCCGGCACCTGACCGTAGGTCGTGCAGCTCTTGGAGCGCGATAGCGGGCCCGTGGGCCTGACCGTCCCAGTATGCCTTCTCCCGCCTTGCCGCCAACGTGCATACGTGCGCTCCTCCAAAGAACTGTGCACAGTCCCGCACCAGGGAGTCACATCGACTCGAAGCATCAAGCCGGTCGCCGCTCTCTCCCACCCAATGCGCCTCCTCATGGCGCGCAAGTAGCTCAAGCTCGTCGAGACCGCCTGCGCCACGGATGTCTACCAAGAGTCCTTCCACCGCCGAGAGAGCCCCCGCCGCATCACCTCCACGACCAGCCCAGTGAGCCATTTCTAGCCGCATGAGAAACGTATCTGGGTGAGCGCCACCCAGCTCTCGTTCTTGAGCGAGGGAAACTTCTGAGAGAATCGTCAATGCGTGTCGGGGTCCTCGCACTTGACCAGTCCAGTACGCTACCTTGCGGGCAGCAAAGAACGTTTCTGGATGACGGGGACCTAGGTGCATGGAACAGCGATCTCTCCATGAGACCCAACTCGCGAGTGCGTCAGCAGCCGTCTCCGCATCCTCCATCTCCTCCAATGCCGAGAGTGCCTCCGCCGTCCTCCCCGCCTGCCACAGATGCTCCGGCAGCTGAAGTGCGCGGTACGCGCCGATAATCGAGTCGGACACCGGCACCCTCATCGTATCGGCCAGTCTGAGATGCATTTCAGTCACAGTCTCAGGCTCTAGCCGACGCAGCATGTGCTCTCGGATTCTGTCGTGCGCCGCACCCAGCCTCTCGTCCGCAGTTCCGGGATCGCTTCTCGCTACTACCTCACCTAGCGCCACCAAGACATCCCGTAGGACGACCATGCTTAAGCCAACCGCTCTTGCGACGATCGCAATGGGCGCAACCGCTCGCGTCGGAACCGCCGCGAGCGCCGCCTGAACCGCGTCCACCTGAAACCTGCCCAACGTCCTTTGAGCGGCTTCGATCGCTGCATCGAGCGCTAGCCCCAACGAGTACTGATCGTCGGTGAGCGACTCAGGTCGGAAGTGACCGGCTTTCGCCAGTGACGCCAGGACTCTGGCAAGGAGCCAGTCTCCGCCAGACTCGTGTGAGATGCGTAGACGGATGTGAGGATCTGCTACGGCAATCTCAAGATACTGTGCAACGCCATCGCGATCGCTATCCGGTAGACGGAGGATGCACTCCGGAGGAATATCTTTGAATCTTCGACCAGTAACGATCAGGAGCGCTCCGGAGCACTCAACGAAGCCATCCCACAAAATATGCTGATCAGGACTGCTCAACTGATCTGCAGCGTCGACTCCAACGAGGACGCGGCGAGGCCCCCGAAGATGGCGAAGCGGCTCGAGAATATCCGTCTCGAACACCGGCAGACCCCCGCCGCGGGCAATCACTGTCATGGTCTCTTGCGCAGACACGAAGGGAGCGGACCGCATGATTTGATCCCGCATCACTGGCGTTATCGACGCTAACGTATCTCCTCGACGAACGGTGACGAGCGCATCTAGCCCGGTATCACTCGGCTCCCCCGCCAAGTGCGTCTGCCCCAGCGCGGCGAGAAGGGCTGATTTTCCGGTGCCCGCGCCACCCGTGACAGCTACCGGCCAACTGGCGGTCGCCATGAGAGCCATCAACTTGTCGAACGAGGATGTTCGAATATAGCCCTGCGCCAAACGAGCGACATGCTCGGCCGCCTGTGTCCCGAGGAGTCCCTGCCGGACAGCAGGGGTTCTGTTCCGGGTCAGCCACAGTCCGTCGTCGCTATAGTGCGTTGACGAGACGGCCAGATACTGAGCAGCCGGCACGGACTTGCAGTCCTGAGGCGCGACGTCTGGCAGGTGACGCAGGTCGGTTCCGGCTCGCAGATACACGTTGCTGTTGCTTGCCACGCCCGAGCGGAACAGTCGTATCAGGGACCGCGTGAAGCACCCGTTTTCCGCCGTGCTGCGCGCCGAGGTGGCCGCGACAATTTCCAGACGAGATTGTACCCCCGCCCGAAGAAGACCAGGAACGGGATCGGTTACCTGCGCGCCCGCATGGCAGGTGTCGAGGATGAGCAGCAACCCATCCACTCCGAGATACAGGCGCAGAAGCTCTTTGATCCTCTCGCCGATCTTCACGGCCTTCAGTGAGTCATGCTCACCTCCGGCCACTGTGTCCGTGGCAATCAGATACATGTCTTCGTCGAGAATCACACCATGGCCGAGATAGTAGACGAAGAGGGTGGCATGCTCAGACGAAGCTAACCGGATGCTGGCCTCCAGTGAATCCTGGATTCCTTTCCAGGTGGCCTCAGTCCCAGTGATCACTCCAGAGGACCGTGGTAACGCGGGACGACAACCTCCCATGTCCTCGCTATAGATGACGTCCGCAAGGTCATGCATCACTTCGTCGACGAACGACAACCGACCGAATCGGTCATTCTGCGCGCCGATGAGTAGAGCTCGTCGATCACCCACACTGAGGTTCTACCTCATGGATGACTGGCTGTGGGAGGGAAGACGGGCCCATCCCGTCAGCCGTCCTCAAGCGGGCGAGGTACCTCGGTGTACCGTCAGAGTTGCGTTGTGGCTGGTCAGGACCGTGATGAGCTTGTCTGGGGTCGGGCTGGTTGCGAATCAATGCGGGGTGATGTTGCCGACTCTAGCGTTCGGGGAGTCCAACACACAGAGTAAGTAGCTATTTACTTTGCGTCATGCATGCCGAGGTTGGTTGACGCCTCACATACATTGATGAGGGCACGCTCATCGGCATCTCCGGACGGATCCGCGCGTCGCCATGTGCGTCCCGCGCCACCCCGAGGCACGGCTCCGCGGGCCCTCGGGGCACAGCACAGCGAGCGTCCAACGCGAGCGGGCGACCTTCCTGAACGCGCTGCGCCGTGCGACCGCCGAACTCGACACCAGCGAGGACCCCAGGGCTCGCTCATTCTCGGCGGGTCGGCGTGGCTCCCGCTCAGTGACCATCATGCGGGGTATACGCAGGCTTCTCGGTGCCACCTGCGACTTCGTCGGCGATTGGCGTCCGCGCACACTCATTGATGATCTAAGCCAGTGGGTAACGTCACGGGCGAATCGAGAATGAACGAGCCCTTGGCGAGGACCCGAGACTTCGCTCTCTGCCCCGTCCGCACCGTCGAGCCCCCGCGAACTTGGGACACGCCACCTGCGACGGCGTCCTCGCCGCGCTCGACGAACACCAGGAATGACCTTCGACGCAGCGCGCGCCTGACTCGTCGCATGCCCCTGCGGCTGGCGCCGGCTCTGGCCTCGCACCCGCCCCGCGTGTGGATTGCCCAGGCACAGGTCCTCGGCAACTCAGACCGCGACGCCCAGTGCGTCCACGTAGGCGTGCAGGTCCGCGGCCCTGACCAAACGAGTGCCATCGATACGGACCGACCGAAGGACGCCCGAACTCATCAACTCGTACACCTTCGACCGACTCACATTCAGCGCCACAGCCACCTCAGGCACCCGATACAGCAGTCTGCCCTCCACCCCGGCCCCCTTCCCCGCCCCAGACCAGGCGTCTCACCCACCTACGGCGCCACCACACCGCGGGCGCTCACTCCCCCGCCAGCGCCGACCGACAACTCGAGGAGACCTGCGTTTGAACGCCAGCCCCCGACAGCCGGAGTCACCACGGCTCCGTCCAACTGCGCCGACATCCACCGGCGTACGCCGCCGTGTGATCTCGCCCGGGGTCAAACCAGGGTCAGACGATCAAGAGCCGGATTCCCGAGGACCAGGAATCCGGCGCTGACCTGCATCTTCTCTGTCGGGACGGCGGGATTCGAACCCACGACCCCTTGACCCCCAGTCAAGTGCGCTACCAAACTGCGCTACGTCCCGGTCGTGCCCGCCACACTCGGCAGGCCCGTTGATGCTAGCGCATCCGAGCCCTGCGACCTGCGCTGATCTGCCTCTGAGAATCGTGGACAACGCTGATGGCAACGCTTGCGCGAGATCGCGAGTGTGCCGATACACCCTGAACACGCCATCCGAGGAGCTTGTTGTGCCCGAGACCATTGGGGGCCTGCCCCTGCACCCCCTCATCGTTCACGCCACCGTCGTGATCGTCCCCCTGGCCGCGATTGCCGTACTGCTGTACGCCTTCGTTCCGCGCTTCCGCGCCTGGTCAGGAGTGCTCACCCCGGCGGTCGCGCTGGCAGCGATGGTTCTCGCGCCGTTGTCGACGAGCACCGGTGAAGGCCTCGAGCACATGGTCGAGAAGAGCCAGCTGATCGAGACCCATGCCCAACTCGGCGAGACCCTGCTGCCGCTCACCGCCGTCCTGGCCGCCGCCGCGATCGCCCTCTACTGGCTGCACCGCCCCCGCGCCGAGGGCGCGCCCTCCCGGGGCAAGGCCCTGCTGGTTCCCGCCATGGTGCTGGCTGCCCTGGCTTCCGCCGGGACCCTGGTCCAGGTGGCCCGGATCGGTCACAGCGGTGCGCAGTCGGCATGGTCCGACGTCAACACCAGCGGCACCGGCGGCGACGAGGCCGCTCCGGCCGCCACCAAGTAGCCCCGCACCACGTAGCCCGCCACCACGTAGCCCGCCACCACGTAGCCCGTACCACAGCGTTCGACTCATCTAGCCCGACCTCAGGTCGGCCCGCCCGCGGGGGGAGCGGGCCGACCTGAGAGCATGGCTCCCGATGGACGACGACCCGCGCGTGCTGGTGATCGAGGACGATCACGACCTGGCGGACATGCTGGTCCGCCTGCTCGCCCAGGAGGGGTACGCCGTCGACCCCTGCGCCGACGGTCAATCGGCCCTGCACAGCGCACTCACCACCCCGCCCGACGTGATCATCCTCGATCGGCGTCTGCCCGACGGGGACGGGCTCGAGCTCATGTCCCGGATGCGCCACGGTGGGGTCCTGGCGCCTGTGCTGATCCTCTCCGCCTACGGCACCATCGCCGACCGGGTCACCGGCCTGGACGCCGGCGCCCAGGACTACCTGGTCAAGCCGTTCGCGGTCGATGAGCTCCTGGCCCGGCTGCGCGCCCTGCTGCGGGTGCCCCGCGACCAGGTCGCCTCGCTCCCGCTGCCCGGCGGGCACCTCGACGTCGACACCCACACCGTGAGCTCCGTGCACGGGACAGAGACCGTCCTGTCCCAGCGGGAGGCGCAGCTGCTCACCCTGCTCGCCCGCCGTCCGCGCCAGGTCTTCACCCGCGGTGAGCTCCGCGAGCTGGTCTTCCCCGATACCGAGAGCTCCTCGATCGTCGACACCTACGTGTACTACCTGCGGCGCAAGCTGGGCCGCGACGTCGTGCAGACCGTGCGCGGTCTGGGCTACCGGCTCGGCCCGGGCGAGCCCGCGTGAGCGCGTTGCGCTCGGTCGACGAGCCGCGATCGCTGCGCCGCGCCCAGCTGCAGCTCGCCCTCCAGGCCGGCCTGAGCGTCGCCGTCGGCGTGCTTCTGGTCGGCGTGGTCACCTACTTCGTGGCCGTCCTGCGACTGGACGCCGACCTGACCGCTCGGCTCGAACAGGCTGCCCTGAACGGCAGCCTCACCGACCTCTCCCCGGAGATCTGGCGGGTCGAGGTCGACGCCGCCGGCGTTCGGCACGCCTCCCCCGGTGCCCCCACCGGTTTCCCGACCGCCGGCCAGGTGGCGGCGTCCGCCGCAGAGCCCCTCCTCGACGAGGTGCACCTGGACGCCGACCGCGAGTACCTGACCTGGACCGGCCGCAGGAACGGCCTCGTGGTCCAGGCCGGCATCGACTACCACCACCGCGAGGACGAACGGCACCGGCTCCTGCTCGGCCTCGGCGTCGCCGGCTCCGTGGCCGGGCTGGCCGCCGCCCTGTTCGGCCTGCTGCTGGCCCGCCGCGCCATGGCACCGCTGCACGAGGCGGTGCAGCGGCAGCGCCGGTTCGTGGCGGACGCCAGCCACGAGTTGCGCACACCTCTGTCCCGTCTGGCCCTGCGCGCCGAGATGCTGCGTCGCGACCTGCGCGCCGGGACCGATCCCGGTGATCTCGCCGCGGACGGCGACGCGCTGGTCACCGAGGCCCGCCGGCTCTCGGACGTGATGAACGACCTGCTGCTCTCGGCCCAGCTCGGGGGCGACCCCCGGGCCGGCGACCTGATCGACGTCGCCCGGCTGGCGAACCGGGTCGTGGCCGCCGACCGGCAACGCGCTGCCCAGCGCCAGATCACCCTGAGCGCGCGCACCAGCCCGGTTCCGCCCGTGCGCGGCATCGCCGTCGCCCTCACCCGGGCGCTCACCGCCCTGGTGGACAACGCCCTGCACCACGCCCCGGTCGGCGGCACCGTCGAGGTCGAGGTCTCCCCCGACGGCACGGACGGCGTGCTGCTGGCGGTCAGCGACGACGGCCCCGGCATCGAGTCGACCGGTACCGACGACCTGTTCGCGCGGTTCGCCCGCGGGGAGAACGGCCGGCACGGGCTCGGACTCAGCCTGGTCCGCGAGGTGATCCAGGCCCACGACGGCACCGTCGGGGTGGAGGCGGGGGACGCCGGCGGCGCCCGGTTCGTCGTCCGCCTACCGATTGCTCCGCAGTCACTTCAGAGTCGGGACTCGAGCGACGACAGCTAAGCGTGACGTCCGACAAGCCTGTGACGAGCCCTCGTCGTCGCCGGCCGATGATTCCGTCCTCCCGCGGGCGCTCGCTGGTGACCGCGGTGCTGCTGATCGGCCTCGCGACCGGCGCCGGATGGTCCACGCTGGCGCTGAAGCACGCGGGTGAGAACCTGATCGAGGCCCAGACCGACCTTCAGGAGGCGGCCACTGCCCTGCGCGAACTGGACGGCTGGGAGTGGCGTGCGATCAGCGGCGCCTACCCCTCGACCCGGGTGCGTGCCGAGATCGATGGCTCGGCGACCCGGATGGACACCCTGCTGGCCGACGCCGCCTCCGAGGGCTGGGAGCGGGGCGAGGCCGAGGAGCTCGCGACCCGGAGCAGCGCCTACCGGGCCGCGGTGGAGCATGAATTGGATCTCCTGTCCGCCGGCGACAGGGACGGGGCCGGCGAGTACGACGAGGCCGAGGTCGACCCACGATTCGACGCCGCCATGGACCTGATCAAGCAACAGACCCTGCAGCTGAGCGCGCAGGCTCGACAGCGGCACACCTACAGCGACATCGGCATCCTGCTGATCATCCTGGGCGCGCTCGGGCTCGGGGCCCTCGTGCTCATCCGGCGGCTGCGCGCCGACGTCCGGCATCGCGCCGAGCAGAGGATCGGGTCGCGTTACCGGGCCCTGGTCGATCAGTCCACGGACCTGGTCATGGTCACCGATCTCACCGGGCGCCTGACCTACCTGAGCCCCTCGGCCGAACGGTTCATCACCGGCGACCTCGGGCTGACGGAGTGTCACCACCTCGCCGAACTCGTCCACCCGCACGATCGTGACGCCGCCCCGGCCACCGCCGCCGCAGCCGTCGCCGCCGACGACACGCACACGGGGCTGTTCGCCGCGCGGCTCGGTCACGCCGACACCTGGCGCCACTTCGAACTCCTGGTGCGCGATCTGACCGACGATCCCTGCGTCGGCGGCGTCGTGGTCTCCGGTCGCGACGTCACCGAACGCCAAGCGCTGCAACGCGAGCTGACCCGTCAGGCCATGCACGACTCCTTGACCGGGTTGCCGAACCGGGTGCTGCTCGCCGAACGGTTCGCCCAGGCCCTGGCCGGTGCGCCCGAGGGCGGCGCCGGGCTGCTGCTGATCGATCTCGACCGGTTCAAGGAGATCAACGACACCCTGGGCCACCCCATGGGCGACGCCCTGCTGACCCGGATCGGCCCCCGACTGGCATCGGTGCTGCTGGAGGGCGACACGGTGGCCCGCCTCGGAGGCGACGAGTTCGCCGTCCTGCTGCCCGCGGCCGGGTCGATCGACGCCGCGATGTCCGTCGCCGAGACCCTTCGGGCGGCGTTGACCGAGGCCTTCGTCGTCGACACGGTCGAGCTCCAGGTGGAGGCGAGCATCGGCGTGGTCGTCTCGGGCGTCCACGGTGACGACGCGGCCACCCTGCTGCAGCGTGCCGATGTCGCGATGTACGTCGCCAAGTCCCGCGGGATCGGCGTGTTCTGCTACGACCCCGATTGCGACGACCACCACCCGGACCGGCTGGCCCTGCTCGGTGACCTGCGCCGGGCCCTGGACGGCGACGAACTGGTGCTGCACTTCCAGCCCCAGGTCTCGTTGAGCACGCGCGAGGTCTGCGGCGCGGAGGCCCTGGTGCGATGGAACCACCCCGAGCGCGGCCTGCTGGCACCGGATGCCTTCATCCCCCTCGCCGAGCACACCGGCCTGATCGGCCCGCTCACCTACCACGTCCTGGATCTGGCCCTGGGCCAGGCGCGGCGCTGGCTCGACGCCGGCTGCCCGATCCGGATCTCGGTGAACCTGTCCTCGCGCAACCTGCTGGACGACGCCCTCGACACGCGGGTCGCCGACCTGCTCCAGCACCACGGCGTTCCGGCCGACCTGCTCCTGCTGGAGGTGACCGAGTCGGCCATCATGAGTGAACCGGTCCGCGCCGCGGAGGTGCTGAACCGGCTGCACGACCAGGGCATCCGGATCTCCATCGACGACTTCGGCGCCGGCTACACCAGCCTGGCCCAGCTCAATCACCTACCGGTGCACGAGCTCAAGGTCGACCGCTCGTTCGTGATCACCATGACCGAGGACCGCAGCAACGACATGATCGTGCGCAGCGTCGTCGACCTGGGCCACAACCTGGGTCTGAGCACGGTGGCCGAGGGCGTGGAGACCGCCGAGGCCCTGGCGACCCTGACCGGGTACGGGTGTGACGTCGCCCAGGGCTATCACCTGTCGCGCCCGCTGCCGATCGAGGAGTTCGACCGGTGGCGGGCCGCCGCGCAGATCGCGCCGGCGCCCCTGCCGCTCCCGCCCGCCCAGCGCCGGCCGGTGCGCGACCCGAGGCCGGCCGGGCACTAGCAGCGGCTACCGGCGACTACCGGCGGCGTTTCTCCCGGGGCCGCACCGACACCTCGATCGGGGTCCCCTCGAACCCGAACGCCTCACGCAGCTTGCGTTCGACGAACCGGCGGTAGCCCGCCTCCAGGAAGCCGGTGGTGAACAGGACGAACCGTGGCGGGCGGATGGCCGCCTGGGTGCCGAACAGAATCCGCGGCTGCTTGCCGCCACGCAGTGGATGGGGGTGTGCCGCGACGATCTCCGCGAGCAGGCCGTTCAGCCGCGAGGTCGGGATCCGCTGCTCCCAGGAGGCCAGGGAGGTCTCCAGGGCACGCTGCAACCGGTCCACGTGCCAGCGGGTCTTGGCCGAGACGTTGATCCGTGGAGCCCACTGCACCTGCACCAGGTCCAGCTCGAACTCGCGCTCGAGGTAGCGGCGACGCTCCTCGTCGACCAGATCCCACTTGTTGTAGGCGAGCACCAGCGCTCGGCCGGAATCCACCACCAGCTGCACCACGCGGGTGTCCTGCTCGGTCAGCGGCTCCGAGGCATCCAGCAGGACGACGGCCACCTCGGCCTTCTCCAGCGCCGCCCGGGTGCGCAGCGAGGCGTAGAAGTCGGCGCCGTGCGACTGGTGCACCTTGCGTCGGATGCCGGCGGTGTCGACCAGTCGCCAGGGCGTGCCGCCGATCTCGACCACCTCGTCGACCGGGTCACGGGTCGTGCCGGCGACCGAGTCGACCACCACCCGTTCGGTTCCGGCCAGGGCGTTGAGCAGGCTCGACTTGCCGACATTGGGCCGCCCCAGCAGGGCCACCCGGCGCAGACCCGACTGGGGATCGGGGCCGACCTCGGAGACCTCGGGCAGCGCCGCCAGCACCGCGTCCAGCAGGTCGCCGCTGCCCCGGCCGTGGACCGCCGACACCGGGAAGGGCTCGCCCAGGCCCAGACTCCACAGCGCCGACGCATCGGCCTCGCCGCGCGCGTCGTCCACCTTGTTGGCGGCCAGCACGACCGGCTTGCCGGAGCGGCGCAGCAGCCGCACCACGGCCTCGTCGGTGTCCGTGGCACCCACCGTGGCATCCACCACGAAGAGCACCGCATCGGCGAGCTCGACCGCGATCTCGGCCTGCTCGGCGACCCGGGCCGCCATCCCGCGCAGGTCGCGCTCCCAGCCCCCGGTGTCGACCACCATGAACCGCCGACCGGCCCAGTCGGCCTCGTAGCCGACCCGGTCCCGGGTCACCCCCGGCACATCCTCGACCACCGCCTCACGCCGGCCCAGGATCCGGTTCACCAGCGTCGACTTGCCGACGTTGGGCCGGCCCACCACGGCGAGCACCGGCAACGGGCCGGCGGCGGAGCCCTCCGCACCGCCCTCGCCGTCGGAGGCCAGCAGGGCGCGGTCCTCCTCGGAGAGGTCGTACTCGTCCAGCCCGGCCAGCAGGGTCCGGGCGACGTCCGGTTCGGTCATGCCGGCACGCTCCCCGCGATCGAGGTCCGGCACACGGCCAGCACGGCCTGGACGGTCTCCTCGAACCCCATGCCGGAGGAGTCGATCTGGACCACCCCGTCGGCTGCCACGTGGAAGGTCGAGACCGTGGCGTCGTCGGCGTCCCGGCGCACCACGACGTCCCGCATCGACTCGACGACGTCCGCATCGGCCTGGCCGTGCACCTCGCGCGCCCGCCGCTCCAGCCGCGCCTGCTCGCTCGCGGTGAGCAGGATCCGCACCTGGGCCTCGGGGGCGACGACGGTGGTGATGTCACGGCCCTCGGCGACGATCCCGTCGTCGCGGCGAGCCGCGGCGATGATCTCCCGCTGACGCCGGCGCAGCTCGGCGCGCACCTCGAGGTTGGTGGCGACGGTGCTCACCGCGGCCGAGATCCGCTGCTCGCGGATCATCGCCGAGACGTCGACGCCGCCGACGCGGGTGCGCTGGCGCTCGGGGTCGGTGGATACCTGCAGGTCGAGCGCGCGAACATGCGCGGCCACCGCAGCCGCATCCTTCAGATCGAGGCCGGCGTCAAGGGCCGACCAGCACGCCGCCCGGTACATGGCGCCGGTGTCCAGGTACTGCAGGCCGAGCCGGCCGGCCACCTCGCGGGAGACACTGGACTTCCCCGAGCCGGACGGACCGTCGATGGCCACGACGACAGGCACGCTTCGACCTCCACCATTCAGGGTTGGACCAGCTCAGGGGAAGCCGCCAGCCTAGCCGGTCGCCGCTTCTCAGCCGACGAGACGCCATCCGCGCCCGGCCAGCGAGCGTTCCAGGTGCTCGCGGGCGGCCGGCAGCACCGACAGCTCCAGCAGCCCGACCGCCCGGCCCGGGGCGTGCTCCAGCGCGAGCTCCTCGATGTTGACGCCGAACTCGCCGATGTCGGCGAAGAGCCGGCCGAGCGAACCGGCCTCGTCCGGGATCGCCACCGTCACCACCGCGTAGACCGTGGGGCGGGCCCCGTGCTTGCCCGGCAACCGGTCTCGCCCGGCATTGCCCGCGGCCACCGCGCGGGCGATGTCGGCGCGGGCTCCGCGGGCCGGTGCTCCCGGCTC
>JBAPWU010000624.1:0-3217 GCA_049283855.1 Kineosporiaceae bacterium | reverse complement strand
GGGTCATCCGCAGCCGGTAGCGGGCCTTCACCGCGACCTGCCGGGCGACGAAGGAACAGCGCAGCTCGGGCCGCGGCGGCAGCCAGCTCGCGGCGTCCGCCCCGTCCTTGTCCGCATTGGTCTGCTTCAGCACGGCGAGCAGTTCGAGCGGGTCGTTGGCGAACGCGACCCGCCGCGGCACGCTCCAGGCCTGGGCCCCGGTGCGCCAGGCGTTGGCGAGGGAGACCACGTGATCGATCTGTACCTGGCCCGAGGTGTCCGGGCCACGCTCGAACGCGAACTCGGCGCCGGTGTACGGATCGCGCAGGGTGCCGCGCTCGACGATGCAGCCATTGGTCCTCGGGCGCAGTACGACCCCGGTCAGGTCGCGACGAAGGATGTCGTTGCGGGCGTCGCAGCCGTTGCCGTCGGGGTCGAGCCAGCCCGAGCCGAACAGCAAGCGCGAGTAGCCCGCCGCCGGGTCGAGCGGTCCGATCTCGATCGACCGCAGTGCCTCGACGGCCGTCGACGCCGGCGCCGCAGCTGCAGGTGCAGACACGGACGGCGCCGGCGGAGCGTGGGGGGCGGCGGCAGGCGCCTGGTGGGTCAGCCACCAGGCCGCCACCCCGGTGGCCGAGACCAGGGCCAGCAGCACCAGCGTCATTCGCAGGCCGCGGCGTCGGCTACCCACGTCCCTCACCCGCCCAGCGGATCGCGAGTGTGGACACTTCTGGGGCCGACACGCCGGGCGGGCGCCCGAGAAGTGTCCACACCCGGTGGCCGTGGGGCGGCCGGGACGGGGTGTCCGTGGCAGGCTGCGCACCATGACGGATGTGCTGCGGTGGGGTGTACTGGGCACCGGCGGGATCGCCGGGGCGTTCGTCGACGAGGTGTCCGCGATGGACCGTGCCCGGGTGGTCGCGATCGGCTCGCGCACCACCGAAGGAGCGGCCCGCTTCGCCGGGGAGCACGGGGTGCCCATCGCGCACGGCTCCCTGGCCGACCTGGTCGGCGACGACGACGTCGATGCCGTCTACGTCGCCACCCCGCACCCGGCGCATGCCCCGAGCGCCCTGGCCGCGATCGCCGCCGGCAAGCACGTGCTGGTGGAGAAGCCGTTCGCGATGAACGCCGACGAGGCCCGCACCGTCGCCGACGCCGCGCGGGCCGCCGGGGTGTTCTGCATGGAGGCGATGTGGACCCGCTTCCTGCCGCACGCCGTCCGCATCCGTGCCCTGCTGGCGGATGGCGCGATCGGCCAGGTGCGCACCGTGGCCGCCGACCACGGACAGCGGTTCGCGCCAGACCCCCGCCACCGGCTCTACGCCCCCGAGCTCGGCGGCGGCGCCATGCTGGACCTGGGCATCTATCCGCTGTCCTGGGCGTTCATGGTGCTCGGCGCCCCGAGCAGCCTGGTCGCCACCAGTGAACCGGCGATGACCGGTGTCGATGCGCAGACCTCGGCGGTGCTGCGCTACCCCGACGGCGCCCAGGCGGTGATCACCACCACGCTGGAGGCGTTCACCGCGCGGCGGGCCTGGATCAGCGGCACCGAGGGGACCATCGACGTCGACCCGGTCTTCTACGCCCCCACGTCCTTCACCCTTCGTCGCGACGACGGCTCCAGCGAGCGGTTCACCAGCCCGAACCTGTCCGGACCCGGCAAGGGTCTGCGCTTCGAGGCGGCCGAGGTGGCGCGCTGCGTGCGGGAGAGGCTGACCGAGAGCCCGGTCCTGCCCCTGACCGAGACCGTGGCGATCATGGAAGCGATGGACGAGATCCACCGCCAGATCGGTCGGCCGGGCCATGGCAGTCAGGGCGCGGGCTCGTAGCGCAGGATCCGGAAGGCGGGCACGTCGACCCGCTCCGTCTGCCGGTACCCGCTCGCCAGGGCGGCGAGCTTGGCGGCGTCCTCCTAGGGAATCGTGACCACGGCGCTCTGGGCGGAGGCCGAGCCGCCCGGGAGCGTGCAGGACTTCACCGCCTGGTAGCTGGTGGCGGCCGTTCCGGCGAAGCTGAAGCTGCCAGGGGTCAGGCCGACCTGACGCGCAGCCGGGCCCCGCCCCGCGGGGCTGCTCGCGACGGTGATCGTGCAGGCCGAGGTGGACGAGCCGCCGGTGGCGGCCGTCCACTGCACGGTCAGTGCGCTGCCGGCCCGCGACAGCGTCACCGACCCGGGGCTGGACGGCCCGAAGGGCGCGGCCGACGCCGAGGCGGAGGAGGCGCACAGGCCCACCGAGGTGCAGACCCTTGCCTGGAAGCTGTAGCTCCGCCCGTCGGTCAGGCCGCTGATGGTGGCGTCGTAGACCCGGCCACCGGAAACCGGCAACGAGAGCGCCCCGGCGTCGTAGCTGACCACCACCGACGCGATCGTGCCGGAGTTCGCCACCACGTTCGACACCTGCACGGCGACCCTCCCGCTGGCGCCGGTCGCCGTCGCGGACAGTCCCGGCACGTTCGGCGGGCGCAGGGTCGGGGTCGGCGTGGGCGTCGGGGTGGGCGTGGGCGTGGGCGTCGGGGTCGGGGTGGGGGTCGGCGTGGGGGTTGGCGTCGGGGTCGGGGTGGGCTTCGGCGTGGGGGACGGTTTGGGCGTGGGGGACAGCTTGACCGTCGGGTTCGTCTTCGGGGTGGGTTTCGGTTTCGATTGCACGCGAATGGGTTTCGGGCCGGCAGCACCGACGAAGACCCGAGGCACCACGACCGCCGGCCTGGACGGCGCGGCCTGGGTCGGCGTCCCGGGGGCCGGGGCCGTCGAGGCGCCCACGGTCGTCGGGGCCTCGGGGGTTGTCGACTCCGACGGCGTCGGCTCCTGCGGGGCCGCACTGACCACGGCCACCGAGTCGTCACCGGAGTTCATCCAGACCACGACCGGAACGATGACGACGGCGAGCAGGGCCGCCACCACCCCGACCAGCACCTCCAGGCGTGGGCGCCGACGCCGCGCCGGCACCGGGCCGTCGCTCAGGCTCTGCAGTGGTGCCCCGAGGGCGGGCACCGCGGGGCGGAAGGACTCGAGGTGGCCCTGGGCCGGCCCATCAGGCCCGCCCGATGTACCTGCTTTGCCGGGTTTATCGGGTTTATCGGGTTTATCGGGTTTATCGGGTTTATCGGGTTTATCGGAATCGGCTGCGGTCAGTGCGGACGCCGCGACCGCAGCGGCACCGCGCGGGGGGGTGTCCGGCGGACCTGGCACCGGTCCGCGGGCGGGATCCGGCGGCGAGCTGGCCGGCACCCGCGC
>JBAPWU010000623.1:0-3207 GCA_049283855.1 Kineosporiaceae bacterium | reverse complement strand
GCTCAGGCACCGCATGGTCCCTCCGAACGACGGTGGTCTGGCCCTCGGGCAGATCGTCGTGGGCGCCCGCGCCCGCCGTTGAGCTCCACCCTGCGTCGACGAAAGGAGCCCACCATGTGTCTGGCGGTGCCCGGCAAGGTCCTCGAGGTGGAGGACCGCGACCTGACCCGGATGGCCAAGGTCGACTTCGGTGGCGTGGTGAAGGACGTATGCCTGGCCTACCTGCCCGACGTGGTCGTCGGCGACTACACCATCGTGCACGTGGGCTTCGCGATCCAGAAGCTGGACGAGGAGTCCGCCCTGGCGACCCTGGAGCTGTTCCGCAGCCTGGGCCTGCTCGACGAGGAGCTCGGGGCGTGAAGTACCTCGACGAGTTCAACGACCCCGAGCTGGCCCGGCGGCTGCTGGCCGACATCGCGGCCACGGTGACCCGGCCCTGGGCGATCATGGAGGTCTGCGGGGGCCAGACCCACTCGATCATCCGGCACGGCATCGATCAGCTGCTGCCCGAGCAGATCGAGCTGATCCACGGCCCGGGCTGCCCGGTCTGCGTCACCCCGCTGGAGACCATCGACCGGGCGCTCGAGATCGCCTCCCGGCCAGGGGTGATCTTCTGCTCCTTCGGCGACATGCTGCGGGTCCCCGGAAGCGGCCGGGACCTGTTCCGGGTCAAGAGCGCCGGCGGCGACGTGCGGGTGGTCTACTCGCCGCTGGACGCCCTGGAGCTGGCCAGGACCAACCCCGACCGGCAGGTGGTCTTCTTCGGGATCGGGTTCGAGACCACGGCGCCGCCGAACGCGATGACCGTCTACCAGGCCGACCGGCTGGGGATCGAGAACTTCAGCCTGCTGGTCTCCCACGTCCGGGTGCCCCCGGCGATCTCGGCGATCATGGAATCACCCACCTGTCGGGTGCAGGCCTTCCTGGCCGCCGGGCACGTGTGCAGCGTGATGGGCACCGGCGAGTATCCCGAGCTGGCCGAGCGCTACCGGGTGCCGATCGTGGTCACCGGGTTCGAGCCGCTCGACCTGCTCGAGGGGATCCGGCGCAGCGTGCACCAGCTCGAGGCCGGGCGGCACGAGGTGGAGAACGCCTACCCGCGAGCCGTCCCCGCCGAGGGGAACCCGGCCGCCCGCGCCATGCTCGCCGACGTGTTCGAGGTGACCGACCGGGCCTGGCGGGGGATCGGGGTGATCCCCGGATCGGGCTGGCGCCTCAGCGAGCGCTACCGCGACTACGACGCCGAGGTCCGGTTCGACGTCACCGGGATCCGGACCGAGGAGTCCTCGGACTGCCGCAGCGGCGAGGTGCTGCAGGGCATGATCAAACCGCACGAGTGTGCCGCGTTCGGCACCCTGTGCACCCCCCGCACCCCGCTGGGCGCCACCATGGTCAGCAGCGAGGGTGCCTGCGCCGCGTACTACCTCTACCGCCGGCTCGGCGGCGCGGCGCCGAAGGAGGCCGAACCCGTTGGCTGACCTGGACTTCGACGCCTGGACCTGCCCGGTGCCGCTGCGCGACTCACCCGTGGTGGTGCTCGGCCACGGCGGGGGCGGGGCGATGTCGGCCGAACTGGTGCAGCACCTGTTCCTGCCGGCCCTGTCGGCGGACGCCGACGCCCACACCGCCGACCAGGGCGCCGGCACCTGCGACTCGGCGGTGGTCACCCTCGGCGGCGCCCGGCTCGCCTTCTCCACCGACTCCTACGTGGTCCGCCCGATGTTCTTCCCGGGCGGCTGCATCGGTGACCTCGCCGTCAACGGCACCGTGAACGACCTGGCCATGAGCGGCGCCCGCCCGGCGCACCTGTCCTGCGGCTTCATCCTGGAGGAGGGCACCCCGCTGGAGGTGGTCGGCCGGGTCGCCCGGGCGATGGGCCGCGCCGCCCGGCAGGCCGGGGTGAGCGTCGTCACCGGGGACACCAAGGTGGTCGACGCCGGTCACGGGGACGGCGTCTACGTGAACACCTCGGGGATCGGCGTGATCCCCGAGGGGGTGGACATCCGGCCCCAGCGGGCCCGGCCCGGTGACGTGGTCCTGGTCAGCGGCGACATCGGGGTGCACGGGATCGCGGTGATGAGTGTGCGGGAGGGGCTCGAGTTCGGCACCGAGATCGTCACCGACTCGGCCCCCCTGCACGGCCTGGTGGCGGCGATGCTCGCGGCCTGCCCGGACCTGCACGTGCTGCGCGACCCCACCCGCGGCGGGCTGGCCGCGTCGCTGAACGAGATCGCCGCGGTGGCCGGGGTCGGGGTCGAGTTCGCCGAGCGCGCGGTCCCGGTGCCGGAGGCCGTGGCCAACGCGTGCGGCTTCCTCGGCCTCGACCCGTTCTACGTGGCCAACGAGGGCAAGCTGGTGGCCTTCGTGCCGCGCGACGCCGCGGAGGCGGTGCTCGCGGCGATGCGGGAACACCCCCACGGCCGCGCGGCGACCGTGATCGGTGAGGTGGTCGCGCAGCACCCGGGCATGGTCGTCGCCCGCACCGGTCTGGGCGGCACGAGGGTGGTCGATCTGCCGCTGGGCGAGTTGCTGCCCCGGATCTGCTGACCCGGATCCACTGACCCGTCGGCGCCGCCGCCGGCGGGGCTCAGCCGCCGCCGGCCGGTGAACCGCTCGGACCCGGCGTGGTCGGCGGGGCCGTACTCGGCGGTGGGGTGGTCGGTGGGGCCGTCGTGCTGGGCGACGGGCTCGGGCCGGTGCTGGGTGGAGGCACGGCGATGACGGACGGCGACGGGGACGGCACGGTCGTGGGAGTGGTCGACGGCTTCACCGACGGCTTCGGGCTGGGGCTGGCCGAGGTGACCCCGGTGCGCGGCACCGTGATCCGCCGGGGCGCCTGGGCATAGGCCTGGGTCGGCTGGCGCGCGGCGATCCGGTCGTCGACGTTGGTCGCCAACGGTGAACTCAGCAGGTTGGAGGAGGGCCCCGTGAGCCCCTTCTCGGTGAGCGCCTCGCCGTCCGAGCTCTGGGAGACGTCGGTCGACCCCGTCGGGGTCACCGGGGGCGAGCCGATGAACAGCGCGGGCAGTTGCCACAGGCCGACGACCGTCAGCACGGCGGCGGCGGTGACCCCGGCACTGCGGGCGGGGCTGGCCGTGAGCACCAGGCGCGCCCGGCGGGCCCACGACGACGCGGTGGTGTCGTCCTGGATCGACCCGGGATGCCGGGCCGGGATCGCGCCGGTCGTCAGCGTGGGCGGCCGGAACC
>JBAPWU010000622.1:0-4212 GCA_049283855.1 Kineosporiaceae bacterium | reverse complement strand
GCATAGCCCTGCGCCCGGCCCTGGGCCAGGCCGTCCTCGATCGCCTGCTGCACCCGGCGATCCACCTCGGGATCGCCCCAGCTCGTGCCGGTGCCGCCTCGGGTGAGCGGCCGGTCGAACCGGGCGGTGCGGATGCCCGGCTCCGGCGCGGTCAGGCCGGTCTCACTCGACGAGGGCTTCATCGCTGCCCCTCATGATCATGATCTGACCGGACTGCTCGAGTGCGCGGATCTCGGTGACGACCTTGGCCTGCGCCTCCTCGACCTCGGAGAGCCGCTTCGGGCCGAGCAGCTCGATCTCCTCGGTCAGGTTCTCCGCGGCCCGGGTGGACAGGTTGCGCATGATCTTCTCGCGGACCGGGGCGCTGGTCCCCTTGAGGGCGAGGGCGAGCACCGCGCTCTCGATGTTGCGCAGCACCAGCTGGATCGCCTTGTCGTCCAGGGTGGTGATGTCCTCGAAGATGAACATCTGGGCGCGCACCTGTTCGGCCAGCTCGGGGCTGAGCGACTCCAGCCCCTCGAGGATCATGCGCTCGGTGCCCCGGTCGGCCCGGTTGATGATCGCCACGAGGGGTCCGACGCCGCCGACCGCCGACATCTCCTGCGGGCCGATCACGGTGGACATCCGCCGGTCCAGTTCGCGCTCGACCATGCGGATCACGTCGGGAGAGGCCCGCTCCATCAGGGCGATCCGGTGCGCGATGTCGGCCTGCACGGTCTGCTCGAACCCGGACAGGACCAGGGCCGACTGCTGGGGCGACAGGTGCGCCAGCACCAGCGCGATCGTCTGCGGGTGCTCGTCGCCCAGGAAGGTGATCAGTTGGCGGGCATCGGCCTTGCGCATGCTCTCGAACGGCATCTCGGCCAGGGTGGCCCCGAGCCGTTCCATGATCTCCTCGGCCCGTTCGGCGCCGAGGCTGTCGGCCAGCAGCAGCTTGGCCAGGTCAAGCCCGCCCCGGCCGGCCGTCTCGGAGCTGCTCAGGGTCGTGTGCGCCTCGCTGAGCACCGCGCCGGCGTCGTCGGCGGAGACGTCGCGCAGCCGCACGATCTCGGCGGTGAGGTCTTCGACCATCTGCTCGGGCAGGATGGAAAGGATCTTGGATGCGCGATCCCGGCCCAGCTGGACCAGCAGGATCGCCGCCTTGCGCAGCCCGGAGAGTCCCACGGTGGCAACGGTCACGGCTCAGCCGTTCCGCTGCGAGAGCCAGCCCTGCACGAGCTGGGCGATCTCCTCCGGCTGGGAGTCGACGAACGAGGAGACCTCGCCGCGCAGCTTGTCGCGCTCCAGAGCCGGGTTGCTGTCTATCATGCCGCCCATGGCCGTCCCGCCGGCACCGGGACCGAGCTCGCGCAACCGGTCGGCGCCGATCGCCTCCAACCGCGAGGGCATCAGCATGCCGTCCGGCAGGTCACTGGCCGAGGCGTCGACCGAGGCGCCGCCCGACCCCTTGCTCTTCATCATCACCAGGATGGCCACGATCAGGACGAGCAGCCCGAGGCCGGCCTTCTTGCCCAGGTCGATGTAGCCGGCGGTCTTCGCCGCCGACGCCGCCGCGGCGATCTCCTTCTTGGTCGCCTCCGCCGTGGTCTTGTCGAACGGCATCGTGTCGACGGTCACCAGGTCGCCGCGGGTGGAGTCGACGCCCAGGGCGCTGGAGACCAGGGCCTGGATCTTGGCGGTGTCGGCCGCACCGGAGGCGTCGGCATTGAGGATCACCGCCGCGGTCAGCCGCTCGATGCCACCGGGCGCGGCCTGCTCCTCGGTGATCACCTTGCCGACCCCGTTGTTGCGGGTGGCGGCCTCCTTGAGATAGCCACCGGTCCCGCTCGGGCTGGCGATCGGGCTCGGTGTGACCACGCCGAGCACCCCGCCGGCGGCGTTACCGCTGCTGCCGTAGGTCTCCCTGCTGGTCTGCTCGCTCAGCGGGATCACCGGGGAGGGCAGGTAGGACTCGCTGGTGGAGTGCCGGGTGTCGTAGTTCAGCTGGGCGTTCACCCGCACCACGGCGTTGCCCTGGCCGACCACCCGGTCGAGCATCTGCTGGACGGCGTGACTCAGCCGGTCCTCGTACTGAGCGGTCTGCTCGTCGGCGTCGTTGGCGATCCCCGCGGCGCCTCCGGTACCGGCGCCGTTCTCGGGCGTGGAGAGCATCGCACCGTTGCCGTCGCTGACGGTCACCTGGGAGGGATCCAGGCCCGGCACGCTGCCGGCCACGAGGTGGGTGACCGAGCGGATCTGGCCCTTGTCGAGCGTGGTGCCCGGCGCCAGGGCGAGCAGGACCGCCGCGGTCGGCTTGTCCTGCTCGCTGGCGAAGACGTCGCGCTTGGGGATGGCCAGGCGGACCACGGCGGTGTTCACACCGGTGATCGAGCCGAGGGTCTTGTTCAGTTCCCCCTCGAGTGCGCGCTGGTAGTTGATGTTCTGCTGGAAGTCGGTGGCGGTCATGCCCTGCTTGTCCAGCAGCGACCAGCCCTCGCCCCCGCTCTTGCCCGGAAGGCCCTTGCCGGACATGGACACCCGTAGGTCGTACACCTGGGACTGCGGAACCATCACCGTCGCGCCGCCGTCCGCCAGCTGGTACTGCACGTTCTGGCCGCGCAGCTCCTCGACGATCGCGTTCGCGTCGGCCCCGCTCAGCTGGGTGAACAAGGGGGTCCAGGTCGGCTGGGCGACCCAGTTGGTGAGCGCGATCGCGCCCAGTACCAGGGCCGCCATCGCGACCAGGATGATCCCCCGCTGGCCGGGGGTGAACCCGCCGGCCAGCCCGCGTGCCCGGCCCATCGCCTGGTTCATCCGCGCGCTCACAGCGGCATCCTCATGATCTCGTTGAAGGCCTCGAGTGCCTTGTTGCGCACCGTGGTGGTCAGTTCGGTCGCCGTCTGCATCTCGGTCGCCGCGATCACGTAGTCGTGCACATCGGTCAGGTCACCGGTGGCCGCCTGCACGGCCTTCGTGGAGGCGCTGCGGTCCAGCGACTCCAGCGAGGCCAGGCCATTGCCGACCACCTGGCCGAAGTCGGCCCCCCGCGAGGCCGCGGCCTGCGCGGCCCGCCCGGCCTGGCCGCTCGCCGCGACCGAGGAGGTCAGATCGGCGGCCTGGCGCTGGTAGAGCTGGGCGATCCGGCCCAGGTTCGCCGCGCTCACCCCGCCGACGCCGCCCACCCCCGCGATCGCCATCAGCCACGACCCATCTGGATCGCGGCGTCGTAGCAGGCCTTGACCCGGGTCAGGTTCGACACGCTGGCCTGGTAGCCGCGCTGGGCCATCACCAGCGTCGTCATCTGCTCGCCCATGTCGATGTTCGGGCGGCGCACGTACCCCTTCTCATCGGCCATGGGGTCGCCGGGGGAGTAGGTCAGGATGCCCTCGGCCTTGCCGAGCTCGATCCCCGAGACCGTCACTCCCGCTCCGGTGGAACCGTTCTCGACCGCCTGCGCGACGACGTACCGGGCCTGGAACGCCGCCTCGCTGGTCGGCCGCACGGTGTTGACGTTGGCGATGTTGTCGGAGATCGCGTCCAGCCAGGTCTGGTGGACGTTCATCGACGAGCCGCAGATCCCGAGGGCCTCGAACATGGCGGTCAGGCCCCCCGGACGGCGCTGCGGTAGAGCGTGAACCGGTCACCGGTGGCCCGTAGCGCGAGCTCGTAGGCCAGCTGGGTGTTCACCGCGGCCACCGTCTCGTCGGTCAGGTTGACGTTGTTCCCGGTCAGGCCGCCGGCCGCGGTGGACACGATGGTCTGCGGCTGCACCCCCAACGGGTCCTCGCCGCTGCCCAGGGCCCGCTTCAGGTCGCCCTCGAAGGCGACCGTGCGGGCGCGGAAGTAGGGGGTGTTGACGTTGGCGATGTCGTCACTGATCGCGCGCTGCCGCGCCGCAAGTCCGTTCAGCGCCGCATGCAGCGTGCTGATCGAAACGTCGTCGAGCATCTGGACCCCTTGTCCCCTCGGCGATCTGGCGTGCCGTGAGGCGTTGTCGGTACCGGTTTCGCGCCGTTCCCTGGCGCTGCCGAGCGGTCCGTGCTCTGCATGACTCGTCGTCCCGGCCAGGGGAGCGCTGAAGGGGTTCTCCCGACTCCCGGCGGCGCGTCCGCCGTCCGGCGCAAGGGGTCACGCCGGAGGGTGCACGCTACGTGTTCGCGATCACCCGGGTGCGCGCCGCCGGGGCCGGATCGGCCGCACCCGAACGAGTGCCCGCCGTTCGGGGGCCGGCCG
>JBAPWU010000621.1:0-4214 GCA_049283855.1 Kineosporiaceae bacterium | reverse complement strand
ATCGAGACCGGGACCATGACCGCGTGCTCACCGGGTGCTGCCCCGGCCGCCTCGGCTGCCTCGCACGGCCGCCCCGCGGGCTCCGGTCCGGTGCCGGCGGTGATGGCCTCAGCGGTCGCATCGTCGTCTGCGGCGGCGGCGCCGTCAACCGTGTCGGTGTCTGAGTCGGTATCGACCGTCATCGGGGCCGACTCCTCGGCCTCGGCCTGCGGCTCGGCCTCGGCCTCGGCTTCGGCTTCGGCCGGCGGCTCGGCCTCGGCTTCCGGCTCGGCCTCCGGTCCGGAGTCGGTCTGGGCCTCGGGCTGGGTCATGGGCTCGGGCTCGGCGGGCGCGATCACGACCCCCACGGCTTCGAGGGCAGCCTCGAAGGTCCCTCCGAACGGGGTGAACGCCGGCCGGGCCGGGGGGGTGTCGGCGTCCGGCTGGTGCGCAGGCTCGGGCTGGGGGTAGTCGACGGTGACGGGATCGCCCGGGATGAGGCCGATCTCGGTGGTGTCGATCAGCTGCTCCTGGATCCGCTCCAGCAGCGTCTCGACGGGCGAGCGCGTGGGCAGCCCGGCGCCGGGTTCCGAGGCGAGGTCCTCCTCGTCGGGGACCTCGATGGCGACCTCGAAGGACTCCCGGGCGAAGAAGCCCATCACCCCGCCGTGCCGGATCTTCTCGGCCCGCACGATCCGGGCGTCCGGGCCGCCCTCGGCCTGGGCGCGGACCAGCAGCGCCTCCAGGTCGTCACCCTCGAGCAGCAAATTCGTGGCCACGGCTCACCTGTCCGACGGTCTCGATCGATGTGATCCCCGCGGTCTCGGCGAAGCCGATCACGGGGAGTTGGGGGAGCGCGCCGCGGATCAGGCGGCGCAGCGGCAGCCGCAGCGGACCTGCGGCCAGCAGGACCGGGGTCAGCCCGGCGTTCTCGGCGCCGTTGACCAGGGCGGCCAGGTCCTGCACCAGGCGATTGGCGGTCGCCGGGTCCAGGGCGATCACCACGCCCTGCTCGCCCGCGCGCAGGCCCTCGGCCAGGTCCTGCTCGACCTGCGGGTCGAGGGTGATCGCGTGCAGCGCGCCGTCGCTCACGAACGGCGCGGTGAGCGCCGGCCCGAGCGCCGCGCGGGCGGCCTCGAGCATCGCGTCGGCGTCGTTGGTGGTGCGCGCCCGCTGGCCGATCCCCTCCAGCACCCGGCCCAGGTCGCGGATCGAGACCTGCTCGTCGAGCAGCGCCTGCAGGACCCGCTGGACGGCGGACAGCGGCAACAACCCGGGCACCAGTTCTTCCACGGCCGCGGGGCGCTCGGCCTTGAGCACCTCGAGCAGTTCCCGGGTGTCGTCGAGGGAGAGCAGCCGGGAGGCGTGGCGGCGGACCATCTCGGCCAGGTGCGTGGTGACCACCGCGGCCCGCTCGACCAGGGTCGCGCCGATCAGCTCGGCGGTGGCCCGGTGCTCGGTCGGCACCCAGACCGCGGGCAGCCCGAACACCGGCTCGGTGGTGCGCCGTCCGGGCAACTGGTCGTGGGTGTCACCGATCGCCAGCAGGTGACCGGACGGCGCCTCCCCGGTCGCCGCCGCGATCCCCCCGATCCGGATCTCGTAGGTCCCCGGAGGCAGGTCGGCGCCGTCCCGGGTGCGGACCGGCGGCAGGACCAGGCCGAGGTCGAGCGCGGTCTTGCGGCGCAGCGCGCGGACCCGATCGAGCAGGTCGCCGCCGCGCGAGGGGTCGACCAGGTCGACCAGGTCGGGGGCGAGCAGCAGTTCGAGCGGGTCGACCTTGAGCGAGTCGCTGATCGGGTCGCCGGGTGCCTGGATCCCGTCGGGGGGAAGGCCCGAGGCGGCCGGCATCGGGACCGCGCCGGGACGTGGCCTCGGGCCGGGCTTGTCCTCGGCGGGAGTGCGGGTGGAGGCCAGCAGCAGCAGGCCACCGGCGATCAGGAAGGGGACCTTCGGCATCCCCGGCACGAGGCACAGGGCGATCAGGGCGCCGCCGCCGATCCGCAGCGCCTCGGTGTGTTTGGAGAGCTGCCCGACCAGGTCGTTGCCGACGTCACCCTCACTGGTCGAACGGGTGACGATGACACCGGTGGCCACCGACATCAGCAGCGCGGGGATCTGCGAGACCAGGCCGTCGCCGACCGAGAGCAGGCTGTAGGTGGTGATCGCCTCGCCCGGGCTCATGCCCTTCTGCAGCATGCCGACCGTGAAGCCACCGATCAGGTTGACCAGGGTGATGATCACCGCAGCCATGGCGTCGCCCTTGACGAACTTGGTGCCGCCGTCCATCGCGCCGTAGAAATCGGCCTCCGCGGCCACCTCCTTGCGCCGTCGACGGGCCTCGTCCTCGTCGATCAGGCCCGAGTTGAGGTCGGCGTCGATGGCCATCTGCTTGCCCGGCATCGCGTCGAGGGTGAACCGCGCGCCGACCTCGGCGACCCGGGCGGCGCCGTTCGTGACCACGGTCAACTGGATGATCACCAGGATCGCGAACACGACCAGGCCGATCACCAGCGAGCCACCGATGACAATGTGACCGAAGGCCTCGATCACCTTGCCGGCGTAGCCGTCACGCAGCACCAGCCGGGTCGAGGAGACGTTGAGCGCGAGCCGCAGGATGGTCCCGACCAGGACCAGGGTCGGGAAGACCGCGAACTCCAGCGGCTTCTGTACCTGCATGGCGACCAGCAGCACCAGGAGTGACATCGCGAGGTTGGCGGCGATCAGCACGTCGAGCACGGCCGCCGGCAGCGGCACGACCATCATCACCACGACCAGCACGACGATGATCGGAACGGCCAGGCGGGCGATCCGGCTCGACGCCATGCGGCGACCTCCACGGGTGCTGGGCGCTCGAGATCCGTGCGCGGGGTCAGCCATCCGTGGCCTAGCTACTCATCGGCCGGATCGGCCCCGGCCTTGAGGACGCCACCCGGGTGATTCGCGGTCACGCAGGGTCAACCGAGCGCGGCGCCGTGCCGATCAGAGACGAGCGGATCGTGTGGGCGGGGTGAGGCGGAGGTGGGCGTGAGCGGCGAGGCCATCGTCATCGGCCCTCGCGCGGCCGAACGCCGGCACCGTAGCCAGGTGCTGGTGGCCGGAGTGCTCTGCGCCGTCCTGCTCAGCGGGGTCCTGATCATGTCTCGAACCCGCGCCGCGTTCAGCGGGACGGCCGACAACCCCTCCAGCTCGTGGGCGGCCGGAGCGGTCGTGATCGGGGACGACGACAGCGGCTCGGCGCTGTTCTCGGCCACCGGGCTGCTGCCCGGCGACACCGGCGAGAAGTGCATCCGGGTGACGTACTCCGGCTCGCTCGCCGCCTCGGTCAGGTTCTACTCCGCCGGCGTCAGCGGGCTTCTGGCCCCCTACATCGACCTGGTGGTGCAGGAGGCCACGACGGTCGGCAACGTGGGGTCCTACGGGAGTGGCTGCGCCGGCTTCGCCGGCACCACCATCTACACCGGGACGCTCGCCGATCTGCCGCTGACCGCGTCGTCGTACGCCGCCGGGCGGGGAAGCTTCGCTCCGGCGTCCGGGGGCGAGTACCGGGTCTATCGGCTCGGGTACACCGTGAACGCCTCGGCCCCGAGCGCGGCTCAGGGCCAGACGGCGACCGCCACCTTCACCTGGGAGTCACGCAGCTGATCTGGGTGATCGCTCATGCGCACCTCACAGCGGCCGACGGGCTCGGTGAGGGAGGCGACTGGGATGAACCGGACCCGACACATCGGTGGCCTGGCGGTGCAGTTCCTCGCCGTCCTCTACCTGACGGTCGTGGTGAGCCTGCTCTTCTGGTCGCACGCCCCGCAGCTGATCGGCTGGCATCCGCGAGTGGTGATCACCGGGTCGATGATGCCGGTGATCGCCCCGGGCGACGTCTCGGTGATCGGGCCCGCCGAGGTCGGCCCGGCCACCCTGCCCCGGGGCCGGATCGTGCTGGTCAGCGCCCCGGCCATGCGCAGCGGGTACTACCTGCACCGCGTGCTGCGGTACACCGAGTCCGGTCAGGTGATCACCAAGGGCGACGCCAACCGGATCGCCGACTCCGATCCCGTGGCGCGGGAGGCGATCCGCGGCCAGCTGCGACTCGTCGTCCCGCTGGTGGGCCGGCCGGTGATCTGGCTCGCCGAGCGCAACTACCCGGCCCTGCTGGCCGCCGGGGTGGGCACCTGGGTCAGCCTGGTGATCGTGATGGGGCCGCTGCCCCGGCGCCGGCCCGGCGTCCGCACCCGCGC
>JBAPWU010000620.1:0-3711 GCA_049283855.1 Kineosporiaceae bacterium | reverse complement strand
CAGTAGCGGGCCTCGCCGCGATCGAGCGCGGCGAGGACCTCGTCGCCGGCGGGCGTCCCCGCGGCGAAGACCGTGGTCGGTCCGGCGCCACGACCGGTATGCGCGCGGGGGTGAAGGCTGCGGCGCTGACCGCTCACGAGCTCGAACCAGCAGATCCTGGCGATCCGGGCATCGATCAACGCCCCGGCGGCGCGCAGCGCACGATCGATCGACTCCCCGCGCAGCTCGACCCGCTGCTGCGGGCCGTCGGCGGCGACCAGTGCGGCGAGGTGGTCGGCCAGGGGGGTGAGCGTGGCCTCGACCATGGTCCGGTTGCGGGCCCGGGTCGCGTCCAGGTCCTGCTCCAGCGCGGCCACCCGACGCCGGCTCCTGACGCCCCTGTGCCGGGTGACGGATGCCGAGAGGGCGGTCAGCGTGCCCCCGGTCGTCGCCCAGGCCCACCACGGCAGGCCGAAGCCGCCGGAGGCCGACGCGAGGAACTCCGTGAACGAGGACAGGTCCGGTGGGGTCACTCGGTCCTTCTCGGATCACCGGCCACTCCTCCTGAATCGGGTGAACGGAGGAGCGCCGGGACGTCAGGCGACCCGCGACCGGCGCGTATCCGCCTCCGCCTCCTCCGCGGTGACCGAGCTGAGCTGGTAGGGAACGCTGGTCACCATGACGTTGCCGAGCAGGCGCAGCCGCAGCTTCAGGCGCAGGGCGCTCTGGTTGTGCAGCAGTTCCTCCCACCAGTGGCCCACGACGTACTCGGGCACGAACACGGCGACCAGGTCGCGGGGGCTCTCCCGCCGGATGCTCGCGATGTAGTCGATGATCGGTTCGGTGATCTCGCGGTAGGGCGAGTCGAGCACCGTCAGCCGCACCGGAAGGTCCGCCGCGATCCAGTCCTGGTACAGCGCGTCCGTCTCCTCGGCGTTCACCCGCACGGTCAGCGCGGTGAGGGTGGAGGGCCGGGTGGCCCGCGCGTAGCTCAGGGCCCGCAGGGCCGGCTGGTGCAGGGTCGAGACCAGTACGACGGCATGCACGCGGCTGGGCAGCTGCCGGCCGCTCGGGCGGGGCCGGAGCTCGGTGGAGATCCGCTCGTAGTGCCCGGACACCGCGCGCATCATCAGGCAGAGCACCGGGACAGCGATCACCACCAGGTAGGCGCCGCCGGTGAACTTGGTGATCAGCACGATCACCAGCACCAGGCCGGTCAGGCTCGCCCCGAAGGCGTTGACGACCCGCGCCACCCGGATGCGGGAGCGCACCCCGGGCACGGTGACGGTCCGCAGGGCGCGGTTCCAGTGCCGCACCATGCCGATCTGGCTGAGCGTGAACGAGGTGAACACTCCGAGGATGTAGAGATGGATCAGCCGGGTCACCGAGGCCGAGTACGCCACCAGAAGGCCACCGGCGATCACCGCCAGAGCGACGATGCCGTTGCTGTAGGCCAGGCGATCACCGCGGGTGCGCAGCTGGCGTGGCATGAGCCGGTGCTGGGCCAGGATCGAGGCCAGCATCGGGAAGCCGTTGTACGCCGTGTTGGCGGCCAGGATCAGGATCAGCGCGGTGGTGGCCTGCACGTAGTAGAACATCGGGCTGCCGCTGCCCCCGAACACCGCGGACGCCAACTGGGCGATCACCGTTCGCTGCGGGTCGGCGGTGCAGTTGCCCGCGAAACCGACCAGGTCGCAGGTGTGTTCGGCGATGTGAACATGGGCGACCATCGCTAGGGCGGTGATCCCGACGAACATGGTCGCCGCGATGACGCCCATCGCCATCAGCGTGCGGGCAGCGTTGCGGGCCTTCGGCGGACGGAAGGCGGGCACGCCGTTGCTGATCGCCTCGACACCGGTGAGTGCGGTGCACCCGGAGGAGAACGCCCGCATCGCCAGGAACAGCAGCCCCAGCCCGGTCAGCCCGACGTGCTCGGGCCGGATCTGGTAGGCCGCGCTCTCCGAGACCGGCGCATGACCGAGCAGGGCTCGGCCCAGACCCAGACCGATCATGGCCAGGATGCCGGCGATGAACAGATAGGTCGGCGCGGCGAACGCCCGGCCCGACTCGCGCACCCCGCGCAGGTTGATCGCGGTCAGGACCACGACGAACCCCACCGCCAGCAGCACGCGGTGCTGGTTCAGGGACGGGACGGCGGAGATGATGTTGTCGACGCCGGCCGCCACCGAGACGGCGACGGTCATCACGTAGTCGACCATCAACGAGGCCGCGACCACCATGCCGGCCGAGCGGCCCAGGTTCTGGGTGACCACCTCGTAGGAGCCGCCGCCGCCGGGGTAGGCGTGCACCACCTGGCGGTAGGAGACCACCACGACGGTCAGCAGCACCACCACGGCCAGCGCGATCCACGGGGTGAGGTAGAGGTAGGCCAAGGCGCCCAGGGTGAGCACCTTGAGGATCTCCTCGGTGGCATAGGCGACCGAGGACAGAGGGTCGGAAGCGAACACCGGCAGAGCTATCCGCTTGCGCAGCAAGGTCTCTCCGAGCTTCTCGCTGTGCATCGGCCGGCCCAGGAGAACACGCTTGATCGTCGAGACACCACGCAGCATGTCGTCGACGCTAGATCGATTCCCGCAGGAGTGGTGTTAGGGAACGGCCCCTGGCTGTCAGGATCCTGTCAGGGTCTCCCTGGCGGTCCTGCCGGACTCGACTGAGCCTCGACAGCGCCTGGGAGAGTGAGCTGTAAGGAGGTCGGTGATGCCACACGGCAGGCTGCGCATCTACCTCGGCGTCGCCCCCGGGGCCGGCACCACCCATGCCCTGCTGCACGAGGCCCGTCGCCGCCTGGACCGCGGGACGGACGTCGTGATCGGCGCGATCGGCACCCGGGCCCGCCCGGGGCTGGACCGCCTGGCGGCCGGCCTGGAGCAGATCGGGCCCGGTGACATCGTGCCGGTGGAGGAGCTGCTGGTGCGCCGTCCCGCGGTCGTCCTCGTCGACGATCTGGCGCGAGCGAACCCGCCCGGGGCGCGTCACCCCGTCCGCTGGCAGGACGTCGAGGAACTGCTCGGGGCGGGCATCGACGTGATCGCCGCGCTCGACGTCCGGTCCGTGGCCTCACTGGCGGACGTCGTCGCGCAGATCACCGGGGAGCGTCCGGGCCAGTCGGTGCCCGACCGGCTGCTGCGCGACGCCGACCAGCTCGAACTGGTCGACATCACCCCGCAGGCCCTGCGCCGGCGTCTGGCGCACGGCGGCCTCTACCCACCCGAGGAGGTCGATGCGGCGCTGTCGCGCACGTTCGCGCCGTCCGCCCTGGCCGCGCTGCGGGAGCTGGCCCTGGCCTGGACGGCCGGGATCCTCCCCCGGCAGCACGCCGCCTGGGTCGACCAGGTCGAGCCGGCGCATGATCACCAGGCCGGCCGGGCGGAGGCGCGCGAGCGGCTGGTCGTGGCCCTGCCAGGCGGAGCGGGCAGCGAACGGCTGCTGCACCGGGCGGCGCGGCTGACGGCCCGGATGCCCGGTGCCGAACTGCACGCCGTGCACGTGCTCTCCGGGCGGCTTCGCCCGCGCGGCGACCAGCCCGACGTGGGCCGGCTGCGCGAGCTGGCGCACGAGGTCGGCGCCACCTACCAGCAGGTGATCGGGCAGGACGTCGCCGCCGCCGTGCTGTCCGTCGCCCAGGCCGAGCACGCCACCCAGCTCGTGATCGGGGCGGACCCGCCGCCGGGCCGGTGGGCGCGGATCGCGCCGGGCACGCAGGGGCAGCGC